>CAYYNG010000020.1:0-12051 GCA_964472435.1 uncultured Hyphomonadaceae bacterium
ATCATAATGCGCCATATAGGCGATGCGGTCTTCATACTGTTTGGACGTGGTGACATCGGAGATCACGCCCCGAAACCCTTGGAAAACGCCCGAATCGAACATTGGTTTTCCAGCGATCTGCCACCAGCGGCGCCCCTCGCTTGTCATGACCGGGGCGACGATGTCCCGGAAATCCTGGCGGCGCTCGATGCATTTGCTCAGGATGGTGGTCGCTTCGCTCGGCTCGAAGAGCTCGAGCAGCCGACCGCCCGCGCCTTTTGCGTCGAACTTCGTCTTCCCTTGCGCGAGGGCGAGCGGCAGCTCTTGAAAAGCGCCGTCCGGATCGGTCTGCCAAAGCCGGTCCGAGGTGGTTTCATCGAAGTCGCGCAGCAGGATGCTGATCACCTGGCTTTGTTGGCGCAAGCCGGCCTGGTCGATCAATTGCTCGACATACTGGACATGGTTCCAGCGGATCGAAACCGCGAGCATTGCGAGATACACGAACGTGAGGACGGAGAGGAGATCGTGGCGCGGATCAGGATTGTTTTGCATACCGACGATGAAGCCGACGCCGATCGGGATGACGAAGCCGAAAGCGGCCTTCGGAATGCGCGACAGGATGAACGCGCCGGCGAACATCATCCCAAGAATGATAGAGCCGAGCACGAGCGTATTGGTTGGATCGATGTCCCGGGCGACGATGATCGGCGCAACGCCCCACATGAGCCCCATGGTCAGCGCCCCGCGGGCGAAGCGCTCGATGCTGCGCGGCGATGTGGATGCCTTGGCGCTGCTTGAGGCGTAGCGGACGCCGAGGAGGATGTTGACGCCGGTGATGAAACAGACGGCCGCGCCCCAGATGGCCAGGAGCTGGGCCATGTTCGACTGCCAGAAGGATAGGAGCACGACGGCGGTGTTGAGGAGCACGATCATCATGACGATCGGCATCAACTCCATGACGGCGTCGAGCTGCTGCGCGCGGATTTGGCCGGCATGCTCTTCCGGCATGCGCACCGGACGAAACAGCCGCGGGAGGCTCTTTCCCGCATCGGGTGAATAAAGGGACATGCGCCTCCGCCCTGCGCCAATGCACGAAACAGACTTCCGCCTTTAGGTGTAATCGGTGCAAATCGCGGTAACGAGCGCGGGGGAATTTGCGTAAAAATCGATCGACCGAGGCCGTGTCAGACCTTCACATTCTCCAGCGGTTCGACGGTTTGACCATAGCCATCAATGTCCGGGATTACGAGGCATGGCCGCCCCTCGCCGTCCTGGCTCAATTTCGGCAAAACCGTTTCGACCGGCGTTCCTGCGAACGTTTCGAGCGCGGCGGCCGCGGCTTTCGCGATCCCCAGCCGCCTCAAGTTCAAGCGCGTTGGAAAGATGATCGTGGCCTCGCCCGCCGCTTCCTTCTCGAGCGCCTCGTGCGGACCGATCCACACCGCGTCGGTCGTCTCGCGTCCGTCGTGCGCCGCTAACTGCCCTTCGGCGGCCGGCGCGAGATAGAAGTGTGTATCGAACCGTTTGGGCATCATCTCCGGCGTGATCCAATGGCCGAAATGGATGAGTTGATCCAAAGCCAGAACCAGGTTTTCCGCGCGCATCAGGTCGAGAAAGCTCTCCTCGCCGCGGTCGATCGGGCCGCGCTTTGGCGACAGGCGGTCGCAAACCTCCCTTGCGACCAGGGGGGCGCCGTTCCCGCGATGTCCAGCGTGACGGGCCAACAGAACGCCGACCTCTTCGAAAGCTTCGCGTGCGGCCGCGACCCGCGCAGTCCTCTGCTCGCCGGTGAACGCGCCATCCGCCCAATCGGTCCAATCGTCCCTGGCATCGTCGGCCGAGGCCTTTCCGCCGGGAAAGACAAGCGCGCCAGCGGCGAAATCGATTTCGTAGTGCCGCCGAACCATCAAGACCTGAAGATCCGGCGCATCGCGAACAAGCAACACCGTGGCCGATAGGCGCGGCTTCGCCGGCGTCTTTGTCATTGCTGTTCGATCCCCTTTAAATTTCAACGAAATCCGACGCGCGATCCTCGCGTGATCTTTAGCCGGAACGCTTAGTACGAACCGATAGTCACCCTTGGCGTTTGGCGATGCAACACCCTTCCCTACGACCGCGGAACAGCGCAAACGCGCACCCACGCCCGCTCGTCCGGTTCAACGACGTCGTCGATCTTACGACCGGCGAAGCCGTTCTTGCGGTCGCCGAAACAAACCGCTCGTTCGAAGACGGCACCGGTTTCGGCCCCGCCGCCCGGTTATTTGCCGAAGACCCGCAGCCGCATCTCTGGTTCGCCGATCTGTTGGAGGACATCGCGGCCGCCGCGCTTCTTCTCGAACGGCGCGAGCGTCCGTTGATCGCGGCCGCGCCCCCTGCGGCGTTGTCGGCCGCCACGTTCAGCGAGGCCTGCGATACGGCGATGGCGCGGACAAAGCTTTGCCCGCAGGAAATCGCAATCGAGGCGGCTGATGCAGCGCTCGCCTCCGGCCGCGTCGATCCCTGCGTCTGGATCGCCGCTCTCCGAAAGCGCGGGTTCCGCGTAGCGATCGACGCGCGGCGGACCTGGTCGACGGCGCTGGCGCGTGTGAGCTGGCTGATGGTCGATTCGATCCGGGTCGACGCGCGGACTGTGTGGTCGGACGGCGCGCTCCAAGATTACTGCGGAGCCGCCAGCGAAGCCGGCGTCTCGATCATCGCAGACAGGCCGAAATGGCGCGAAGCGGACGCGCTGGCCTCCCTTGGAATTCGATACGGATGCCGCCCCGCGGCCGATAGTTGAGCCAGGCGGAGGAGCTAAGCGACGTCGGCGACCCGGCCATGCTCTGAATAGGCGTCCAGCTTTTCCAGAAGATATTCCAGATCCTCCCGTGGGATGGCCTGAAATTGCGTTAGAACGCGTTCGATCATTCGAGACTGAAACCGCCGCCGGTCGTCGCGACCTCCGTCCAACTCCGTCTCATGGAACACGCCGACAGCCGTCCGAAAAGCCGGAAGCAATTTGCGCGGCAGTCCCGCGCGGTCGAACACGGCCTGCAGCCCCAGCGGCCCGGCGTCATGGATCATCAGCCAGACGCGCGAATGCGGCACGCCGGACAACTCCGCCAAGGCTCGCTCAACGAAGGCCATATGCCCCATACAGAGCGCCCGGGTGATCAGCGAATGGGTGAGGCGGCCGTTGAGGTTCAGCTGTGAGACGAACCGTTCGAGATCCTTTGTCCGCCCTGCCTGTTCGACGAGGTCGACGGTCGCGCGTTCGCGGGCGCCCGATGCGAGCTCGATCGCCAGTTGCGCCGGGATTTCGTGCCGGTTCACCAAGAGATCGAAGAGCTGCCCCGAGACGAGGGTGACCATTTTCTCGGCGATATGGAGCGGTATCGCCTCGCGGTTAACGATCGCCGCATGCAGCGCCTCATCGTCCTCGAACCGCTTCAAAGACAAGCCGAGGGCGCTGTCGCGGAGATCTGCGCCTGGGTTCGCCGCGAGCGCGCGGACCGCTTCAACGGCGCCATGCTCGGCGATGACGTCGGAAAGCTCGCTTGAGACGGTTTCGCGCGCCGCGATCGCCGCCTGTTTGTAAGCAGTCGCGGCCAGGGCGAGCTCGATGAGATCGTCATCTGTGAAGACGGGCGAATGCTCGAGCACGGGAATGGCAACGGTTTCGACATCTTGGGCGAGTTGCAGCGCGATCTCCCGCGGCAGCCGGGGCGAGTTCCGCAGCGTGATCGCGAGGGTTCGCCGCACAAGTTCCGCCGCATCGCGCGCCAGGATCTGCATGATCTCCTCGGCGTGGCCTTTCTCGGCGGGGCTGAGGTCGTCAAGGGCGATGCGGCGGCAAAGGCGATGGGCGACGGAGGCGCGCGCTTCGGGCGTTTCGCCCCGCACAAGTCGGCGGATGTCGTTTTCGTCGAGTTCCGGGCGGAGCGATGCGACCGACATGGCGCGGGCCTTTCCTTTGCTTTAGGTCGCGACCAGGGTTTGCATCGGCTGGTTAATTTTCGTTTACCATCCCAATCAG
The DNA here is from genome assembly GCA_964472435.1 of uncultured Hyphomonadaceae bacterium. Taxonomy (GTDB): domain Bacteria; phylum Pseudomonadota; class Alphaproteobacteria; order Caulobacterales; family Hyphomonadaceae; genus CAYYNG01. Next base: position 3,995 of record CAYYNG010000020.1, read on the forward strand.
CCTTGAACGGAGGATCGCCTAGATGCTGGAAGGCATACGTGTCGTCGAACACGCCACCTATATGGCGGCCCCTGGCGCTGGATCGATCCTGTCGGATTGGGGCGCCGAGGTCATAAAGATCGAGCCGCCGGGCGGCGATCCGATTCGAAATTTCTTCTCGACCATCGGCACCGACATCCAGGACAATCCGGTGTTCGATTTCGATAATCGCGGCAAGAAATCAATTATTCTGGACACCCGCGAAGCCGACGGCCAAGCGATCCTCCGCGACCTGGCAAAGGATGCGGACGTCTTCCTCACCAATGTGCGCCCAGGCGGGCTCGCCCGCGCCGGGCTCGACTATTCGAGCCTGGCCGAGGTCAATCCCAAACTCGTCTACTGCACCCTGACCGGCTATGGCCTCGAAGGACCGGACGCGGACAAGCCGGGCTTCGATATCGCATCGTTCTGGTCTCGCGCCGGCGTTGCGCGCCTCACCTTGCCAAAGGGCATGGAGCCCTTCCCGCTTCGAACCGCGTTCGGCGACCACACCACCTCCATGGCCGCCGCAGCCGGCATCTGCGCGGCGCTCGTCGAGGCGAAAACCACCGGCAAAGGGCGGCTGGTGGAGGCCTCGCTCCTGCGCTCAGCGCTCTACGCCATGGGCTCGGACTTCGCGATACAGCTCTTTTTCGGCCGAATCGCCTCCACCAAACCGCGCCATGAGGCGCTGGTGCCGATCTCGAACTTCTTTCAAACCAAAGACGGCGCCTGGATCAACATCACCGCGCGCCAGGGAAACGCCGATTGGGAGCCGATCTGCCGCGCGCTGGGTCTCGACTCGCTGATCGAAGACGACCGGTTTAACAGCGCGAAAGCGAGGCGCGCCAACGCCGCAGAACTGGTCGATGAGATCGATGCCGCGTTCGCCCGGTTCGACAAAACCGAGATCATACCCCGATTAGACGAACATCAGCTGGCGTGGGCCCCTGTGCAAACCCTCGCCGAGGTCGCCGAGGATCCACAGGTCCACGCGTCCGGCGCGATCGCTCAAACGCCGTCGGCGGCGGGCGGCGGGACTTACCCAGCGCCCGCCTCGCCGATCCGGTTTCCCGGAGCAGACGACGGACCAAAAGGCCCGGCCCCGCGCATGGGCGAGCATACGCGGGAGGTCTTGCTAGCCGCCGGTCTGGACGAAACCGCAGTGGACGACCTGTTGGCGCGAGGGGTCGCCGCTACGATGCCGGAGCCAGCCGCGTGATCGAGAGCGCGCCGTCCAGGTCTTGATAAACGACAATGTCGTAAGCCCGTGCCGCAGCCGGCGGATCAACGGCGATCCGAAAGAAGAAATTGAGGCCCGCAACCACCTGAACCTCGCGTGTTTCGACCGCGAAGGCGGCATCGCGTTGGATTTCCTCGCGCAGCGCCGCAAGCGCGAAGGCCTCGGCGTCGGCGGAGAGCGCATCGCCCTCGGAGAGAGGCGCGAGACCTCCCGGTATGGGCCGAGGCTCCGGATCATCCAATTGGATGGAGACGAGATAGGCGAGAACGGCGTCCACGCCCCGGGTGCCGAAGCTGAAATCGGGCATGTCCGGGTGGCCGACATGGACCCCCTCTCGGAAGTCTTCGGCGAGCGCATCGGGATCGTACTTCGCTAAAACGGCGCGCAAGGGCGGCGCATCGTCTCGCGGGCTCGAATCGTCCACGCCAACGGCATGACATCCCGCGCACTGAGCCTCGACGATCTCGCGGCCATCCTCGACCAAGGCCGCCCTCATCTCGGCGTCGCCCTCCTCGCTGCGGCCGGGGGCCGCGCAGCTCGAGACCGCCAAGACAGCGACACAAAGTAAAAGTGGGCGCGCCCGCATCGCCAACCTCCCTGACCGGACTTGGATAACGACGGAATTCCAGCCTCAACGCAAGTGCGCGCGCCATGGCCTGGACGGACCGGCCGCGCCCCGTCATTCTGTCCTTGAAGTGATTAGGAGGCGGACGCCATGCGGGGATCGATCGCGCTGATCGCGGGGATGCTTGCGTCGCCATTGGCGGCCGGGCAGCCGCTCCAGTCGGGTGAGTGGCGCCTGGCGATCCATGGCGGGGCGGGCGTAATCACCGCAGACACGATCAGCCCCGAGCAAGAAAGCCAGTACCACGCCGCACTCGACGACGCGCTGGAGGCGGGCGCGGCGGTCCTTTCCGCCGGCGGCTCGGCGATCGACGCCGTTGAAGCCGCTGTCGTCGTCATGGAGGATAACCCGCTCTTCAACGCCGGCGTCGGCGCGGTTTACACAGCCGAACGCGCCCACGAGCTCGACGCCTCGATCATGTCGGGCGCTCGGCGGGACGCCGGGGCGGTCGCCGGGACGACACGGGTCCGCAATCCCATTCGCGCAGCGCGCGCCGTCATGGACGCGAGCCCGCATGTGATGTTCGGCGGCGAAGGGGCCGACGCCTTCGCAGAAGCCCAAGGCCTCGCGATGGTTGATAACAGCCATTTCGACACGCCCACGCGCCTAGAAGCGGTGGAACGGGTCCTCGAAACGAGAACGCGCACAAGCGCCGATAAAGCCGGCACCGTGGGCGCTGTGGCCATCGACCAAGCCGGCGACCTCGCCGCCGCGACCAGCACGGGCGGGATGACCGCGAAGGCCAGAGGCCGGATCGGCGACTCCCCGCTGATCGGCGCGGCAACCTACGCGGAGAACGGTGTCTGCGCCGTCACGTCGACCGGGCATGGCGAATACTTCATCCGGGTCGGTGTTGCGAAAACCATCTGCGACCGCGCCAAGCTCGCGGGCGACAGCGTCGGCCATGCGGCGGAGGCGACGCTCAACGAGGTCGCCGCGCTCGGCGGCGATGGCGGCGTCGTCGCTATGGGCGGCGCGGGCGAGGTGGCGATGGTGTTTAATTCGCCAGGCATGTATCGCGGCGTAATCGACGCGAACGGCCGATCCACTGCGATCTATGGCGGCGATTAGCCCGGCAAGGCCTCCACGTCCCAGGAAAACGACCCGCGGCGGGAGCAGTGCGCCCGTCCCATTGCGCTGACGTCGACGGGCGCGACGTCGGTCGAGTCCACAGCGCCGTAGGACCAGCCGCGTTGCGTCGTCGGATCCTCTCCGGCGACGCGGGATGCGATGGGCTGGTGGCCGGCGCGTCGCGCGATCGCGCTCGATGGTCCGTCTAGGGTCAACCGGCCGAGATAAGTCGTCTCGCCGGCGGCGACGGTAAATCCATAGGCCTCGTTCGTGTAGCAATAATTGAGCTTCGGTTTGCCGACCTCGCCATTCGTTTCAAAGCGGACCTCGCTAAGGACGTACTCGCCCGCTGGCAGTTCCAGGCCGTCGAACTCGAAAACGCTGAGCGGTCGGCGGGAGCTGAACTCTTGGTTAAACCGGGTCAGCCGCCGGCCGAAGTCAATGTCGACGATATCGCCCGCCGTATCCCGCTCGATCTGCGCGAAGTAGAGCGCCACGGCGCGATAGTCTTCGACGAACCGGCCGCCAGTCGCGCTTTTCCAGGCGACCATGCCGGTCTCTTGGGCGACCGCGGCCCCGGCGAAGGCCGCGGCGATTGCGGCGACGGCGGCCATACGATGGTGAAAGGTCATAAGCGGCCTCCAAGGTCTCGGCGCAGGGCGATGCGCCATTGATGCTTATACGATATGAGCATCCCGCCTCACTCCCAAAACATAAGCGCGTGAAGAGGTTGCGAGGCTTGGAAAGCCTTGGCCGATCGACCGGGCGGGCTCTATGCTGACGGCCGAAGAGCGGGAAGGACGCCGAAAACCGATGTCGAAGACGTGGGACAAGACAAAGCTGCCGTCGCGGCACGTCACCGAAGGGCCGGCGCGCGCGCCGCATCGCAGCTACTATTACGCAATGGGCCTCTCAACGAAGGACATCAAGAAGCCCTTTGTCGGCGTCGCCTCCTGCTGGAATGAGGCGGCTCCTTGCAACACCGCCCTGATGCGGCAAGCGCACGCGGTTTCGGAAGGTGTAAAGGCGGCCGACGGAACGCCACGCGAATTCTGCACCATCACCGTCACCGACGGCATCGCGATGGGACACGAAGGCATGCGCTCGTCGCTCGTCAGCCGCGAAGTGATCGCCGATTCGGTGGAGCTCACGATGCGCGGGCATTCCTATGACGCGCTGGTCGGCGTCGCGGGCTGCGACAAGTCTCTCCCCGGCATGATGATGGCCATGCTGCGGCTCAATGTGCCGAGCGTTTTTATCTATGGCGGCTCTATTTTGCCCGGTCGGTTCGAAGGCCGGGACGTCACCGTGCTAGACGTATTCGAAGCTGTGGGGGCCCACGCGGCGGGCGCAGGCGGGATGGACGAGTCCAAACTCACAGAGTTGGAGAAGGTCGCCTGCCCGGGGGACGGCGCCTGCGGCGGTCAATTCACCGCGAACACCATGGCTTGCGTCTCCGAGGCGATCGGCCTCGCCCTGCCTCTCTCCTCAGCGCTGCCCGCGCCTTACGCGAGCCGGGACGACTACGCGGTCGCGAGCGGCGAGGCGGTGATGACTCTCATCGAGCGAAACATCCGCCCCCGGGACATCTGCACCCGCGAGGCCTTTGAGAACGCCGCCGTGGTTGTTGCAGCGACGGGGGGGTCGACCAACGCGGCGCTGCATTTGCCGGCGATGGCCCACGAATGCGGGGTGAAATTCGACCTTCGGGACGTCGCCGAAACCTTTAAAAAGACGCCCTATCTCGCGGACCTCAAGCCCGGCGGCCGGTACGTCGCCAAGGACATGGGCGAAGCGGGCGGCGTGCCGATGTTGATGAAAACCCTCTTCGAGGCGGGCTTGATCCATGGCGATTGCCTCACCGTCACAGGCCGCACCGTGGCCGAAAATCTCGCGGATGTGGTCTGGCGCGAGGATCAAGACGTGATCCGGCCTGTCTCGGACCCGCTCTCCCCCACGGGCGGGGTCGTCGGTCTCTGGGGAACCCTCGCCCCCGACGGCGCGATCGTGAAAGTGGCGGGGCTCGAAAAGCTTCAATTCCGCGGGCCGGCGCGGGTCTTCGAGGGCGAGGACGCCTGCTTCAAAGCCGTGGAGCGGCGCGACTATAATGCCGGCGACGTCCTGATCATCCGTCAAGAGGGTCCCAAAGGCGGGCCCGGCATGCGTGAGATGCTGTCGACGACCGCCGCAATCTACGGCCAGAATATGGGCGACCAGGTCGCGCTCGTCACAGACGGACGCTTTTCAGGCGCGACGCGCGGCTTTTGCATCGGCCATGTCGGACCCGAAGCGGCCGATGGCGGCCCCATCGCGCTTGTGCAGGACGGGGACATGATCGCAATCGACGCCAAGGCTGGTACAATCGATCTCGAGGTGCCTGAAGACGAGCTCGCCCGCCGGCGCGCGGCCTGGACGCCGCGAGCGACCGCCTACGGCTCGGGCGCCATTCAGAAATTCGTCCGCCTCGTCGGCCCGGCGCACGAGGGCGCGGTCACCCATCCCGGCTTCGCTGGCGAGAAACATGTTTACGCCGACATTTAGAGCGGCCAGGCGATGGCCGACGGCCGGGGCGGCACGTCGCTCAAGAAAGCGTATTTTCCGTGGCCCTTGATGGCCCGGTAGTCGTGGTGCTCCAGCGTCTCGAGCGGAATGATCTTCGAGGCGACCGCGCCTTTGCCCGAGAGTTCGAAGTCCGCAAACCCGAGGCGCGTGTCGCTGTCGGGCGCCCGCGGCTCCGTCGCGGGAAACGCCGTCGAGGGCGCCCAAACATGTCGAACACCGTTTCGATCCAACTGCCGCCCCTGGTGCAGATGGCCGGATGCGAAGAAGCGGATGCGATGGGCGGCGGCGAGCGAAAGAAGCCGGTCCCGCGCCGCGCGGGGGGCACAGACGCTTTGATCGGTCGCCTCGTCCGGATCTGAGATGAAAAGCGGCTTGTGTAGGAAGACGCCGACGGATCGGTCGCCGGCCGCCTCAAGCCCCCGGGCGAGCCACGCCCATTGCGCCGCTTCAGCGTTCCAGCCCGTGCCGAAGAGGTGCGCGTTCAATCCGAAGAGACGCCAACCTGGAATGTCGCGCATGAAATGGTCGGCGCCCACACGGCGCAGATAACGCGCGAGCCGTTCGCCGGTGGCCGGTTGGTTGGTGTGGGCCGCGCCGGGCTCCTCCCCAACATCATGATTGCCTGGGATCAGCAGCGTTTCGGACGGCAGCTGATCGAAAAGATGCTTGGTGAACGCAAGATCGTCGTCGCTATCGGCCCCATTGAGACTGAGATCGCCCGATACGACGATCAAATCCGGCGGGTCCGCGCGTAGATGCGCCGTTATGCGCTGGAAGTTCTCCACAAAAAACCCACGCACGTGGCTGAGGTGGGTGTCGCTGAGTTGGACGAGACGGGTCATGCGCTGGTTCCGGTCCGCGAACGCCGCTAGCTATAGCCGCTGGGCGCGAAGCCGACGAGGGGGAGCCGATGACGAATGATCAAGACCGGGGCGTCGATCCGGCAATCACGCAAGCCATGGCCGGGCTGCCGGCCGATTTCGATGGGTTCGACCGGGTCTTCGAACGCGAGATCCGGCCGGCGCTGCTCGAACGCGAGGCCGACCGGGCGGCGGCGGCCGATCGCGCGAAACGCTGGAGCCTTTTCGCCGCGCTTGGCGGGGCTGCGGGGGCGGGCGTCGGAATATTCGTCTTCAGCATGCCGCAGATCGCCATCGCGTCGGCCATCGCCGCAGGCCTTGCCGCCTTTGTCGGCTGGGCGCCCCTGAACAAGATCAAGAAGGAGGCGAAAACGCTGATCGTCGGCCCGATCGCCGCCCGCTTCGGCCTCGACTATCAAGCCGAACCGGGCTCGCAGCACACCATCCTCGACATGCGCCGCGTGAAGCTCGTCCCCAACTATCACCGCTCAAAATTCGAGGACCGGTTGTCGGGGTATCGAAAAGGCGTCGCCTTCGAATTCTTCGAAGCCAAACTTGAAGAGCGCCGTCGCAGCACAGACTCAAATGGGCGAACCCGGACACGGTGGGTGACGGTCTTTCGCGGCCAATGTCTCCGGTTTGATTTTCACAAGAGGTTCTTCGGCAGCACGCTGGTCACCCGCGATGCAGGGATTTTCAACCGCTTCGGCGGCGGCGGCGGGATGGAACGCGCCCGGCTGGAAGACCCGCAATTCGAAAAAGCGTTCGAGGTCTACACGACCGACCAAGTCGAGTGCCGCTATCTGCTGACGCCGGACTTCATGCAGAGGTTGGTCGATCTTGAAACGGCGTTCCGCGGCAAGTCCCTCAGGTGCGCCTTCGACGGCGGCGAGATGTTTCTCGCTGTCGAGGGGGCGGATTTATTCGAACCTGGCGGCATGTTCACTCCGCTCGACAATCCAAAACGCGTGCGGGAATTGATCGACGACTTCGCCGTGGTCTTCAACCTCCTCGACGCGCTCGCGAAAGGCCGGGACGCTGAAGCCGAAGCGCGCGGCGCGCCCTCGCCGCAGCGTGAGGAAACGTCATCCCCCTCCCCCTGGAGCTGAGCGGTCTGCGGGCTCAATTTAGGCAAAACAAAGACGTGCGCGTTCAGCCGGCCTTCAGCGACGCCCAGCTAGAAACGGCAAGCTTAGGCGCGCCGACCGCGCCGCAACAACCTGTGGACGGACCTTGCATGTTGAACCGCTTCGCCTTTTCCGCCGTCGTTCTGGTGGTCTGCGCCCCCGCCGCCCTCGCCCTGACGCCGGGTCAAGCCCGCACCTGCCAATCGCTCGCCTCGGAGCTGCCGGCGCTGGCGGAACGGATCCAAACGCAGATAGCCAACCATGAAGCGGTCGCCGCCGATGTGGAGGCGGACGGCGAGGCCTGGGAAACGGCCGAGGAGCAACGCCTTTTCAGCGCCGACCATGCCGCGACCGCGGACGCCGCCCGCGCCCGTTACGACGGCCTCAAGCAAGCGTTCTACGCCTCGGAAGACGCCCTCCTAGATCGCGCACAAGCCTATCAGGCGGATGTGAACCGCTTCAACACAATCTGCGCCTCGGGCTAAAGGTCAGTCAAGGAACGCCCCGACCACCGGCACGTGGTCGGAGGGTTTGTCCATCTCGCGCGCCTT
>CAYYNG010000021.1:0-11821 GCA_964472435.1 uncultured Hyphomonadaceae bacterium
GCGACCCCCTCCGCATCGCGCCCCAGCTCCGCCGCCACCTCCCCCGCCTGGTCGGCGATAAAGCTTGTTCCATAGAAGCTTTGGCCGTCTTCCACGCCGATCCGGTTGGCGGCTGCGACCGGAATGACGTTCGCCACGGCGTGACACACCATGGCGCGTCGCCAGCGCGCCGCTGTGTCGAGGTCTGGGCGCAAGGGCTCCGCCCCGATCGCCGTGGGATACAAACGGGCCTCGGCCCCGGCCAGGGGCATCGCCCGCGCGGCTTCGGGGATCCATTGGTCCCAACAAATGCCGACGCCGATCCGCCCCGCCTTCGTCTCCCAAACGCGAAAGCCGGTATCGCCGGGGCGGAAATAGAACTTCTCCTGATAGCCCGGCCCGTCGGGAATGTGGCTCTTCCTGTAAATCCCCAAGACGTCGCCGCCCGCGTCGACCATGACCGCCGTGTTAAAATAGTGCGGGCCGTCGCGCTCGAAAATCGAGACGGGCAAGACGATCGACAGCTCCAAGGCGAGGTCCTGCGCCGCGGCGACCGCAGGATGGCTGCGCCAGGGCCGTGCACGGTCGAACTGTGCATCGTCTTGGGTCTTGCAAAAGTACGGCCCGCAAAAGAGCTCGGGCGGCAGAACAACATCGGCGCCCTCCGCCGCCGCCTCGCGCGCGAGCCGGACGACGCGGCCGATGTTGGCGTCGAGATCATCCTCCCCGAAGGCGGCCTGGAGCACGGCGATCGAGAGGCGGCGGGCGGTCATGCGGCGGCCTCCTCCGGCATTGCGGGCGTCTCGCATGTCATACAGTGAAACGCGCCCCCGCCGGTCAGGATATTTCCAGCCGGAAGGCCGATAACCGTGCGGTCGGGAAAGAGCGCGCCCAGAGCCTCGCATGCGGCCGCGGCCGCGCGGTCCTCGAAGACGGGAACGATCACCGCGTCGTTCAGGATGACAAAATTTAAATGGCTCGCCGGCGCAGGCGCTCCGTCCGCCCCGGCGATGCGGCCGGGCGATGGGATGGTTTCGACGTCCAAACCCGCACCGCGCAGCGAACGCTCGATGGCGCGTAGGATCTCCGCATTGGGATCGGCCTCGCTGGAGGGGCTCTGGCAGACGACGCGGCCCGGCCCGATGAACCGCGCGACATTGTCGGCATGGCCGTCGGTATGATCGCCCACGAGCCCCTCGTCCAGCCAGACCACGCGCTCGGCGCCGTAGAGTTTTTTTAGAGCGGCGTTCGCGTCGTCCTCGCTCCAGGCGGGGTTTCGATTGGGGTTGAGAAGACATTGCCGCGTTGCGAGGACCGTGCTGTCGCCGTCCCAATCAGCCGCACCGGGTTCGAAGACGAATTCATGGCGGGCGAGCGCCGCGCCCTCGATGGCCGCGATCGCGGGGGCGGTCTCGGTGTCGCCCGCCATCTCGTATTTGCCGCCCCAGCCATTGAACGCGAAGCTATGGGCCGTAAGACCGCCGCCAGGCCGCGGGGCGAACAGCGGCCCCACATCCCGAAGCCAAATATCGCCCATGGGAACGAGGTGATAGCGGACGCCGTCGCCGATTTGGTTCTTGGCTGCGGCGAGCGCGGCCTCCGTTCCGGCGGCGAGGTTGACGGGGGCGGCGGCCAGGGCCGCGCGGACGAACGCGGCGACCTCGTCCCGCGCCCCTTCAAAGGCGCCGGGCCAATAGACGGCATGAGTAGGCCAGCCGCACCAAAGGGCGCGGCGGGGGCTCCATTCAGGCGGGATCGGCGCGGCGGGTCGAACCATGGCGGCGTTCCCCTGCCACACAAGCGGAAAAAGAAAAAGGGCGGCCCGAAGACCGCCCCTCTCAATTTGGATGTCAGGCCGCTTAGAACTGGTAGCGGATGCCGAACTGAACCGACCAGATCGAGCTGTCGATGTTGGTGTCGAAGCCGTCAAAGTCGAAGTTCGAGAACTGGAACTGCGAGCCGTCTTCGGTGAGACCCACCTCGATGAGCGGCACGCATTCCACGCCGCAGGAGCCGGTGTCGAACTCTTCAAAAACATTCGCCCCGTCGTCGATCAGGTTCAGGAAATTCTCGACGTCGACGAAGAACAAGAAGAAGTGGTCTTCGAACGGGGTGTAGAGTTCCTGCTCGAAGCGGATGTCGAGATCATTGAAGAACGGGTTGTTCTCGATGTTCCGATTGACCACCTGGCAGCGCAGCCCGTCGAGGCCGAGCTCGGTGATCACGGCGTTGAAGCCAGCCTCCGCTTCCGCAGCCGTCTGCAGCACTTCGCCGTCGCCGTTCACGGCGTCGACGAAGACGACCCGCGGATCGTCGAGCAGCGGGAGGAAGAGGAGGTTCCGATCCTCGTCGTCGGTGTCGCCGAAGTCGAAGGCGTTCACATTGCCGCCGTCGGGGCTGGAGAAGGTGAAGCTGCGGAAGTTGCCGGACCGGCCGTTATAGAAGAGCGTGACCGCCGTCGTCAGATCCCGGAAGAAATCCTGCTCGAGGCGGGCCGACAGGGTGACGTTGTGACGGTTGAACAGCGGGCTGTTTGCGAGCGACGAACCGTTGAGGGTGGCGGTCGCCACTTCCTCAAAGTTCGAGGTCGCCGTCGAACTCGTGTTGTTGTTCACATTCTCGACGTCGCTCCAGGCATAGCCGAAGTTCAGGCTGAAGGAGCCGTCATTGTTGACGAACGGCGTCGTGTAGTCCCATGCGCGGGAGAGCTGGAACGAGATCGTCGTCGCGTCGCCCGAGGGGCCGTCGGCATTGGTCAAGAGGATGTCCTGATCGTCGCCGCCGGCGTCGCACGCCCCACCTTCAGCCAGCTGCTCGGACGGGCCGAAGAAGCCTTCGCGCGGGCCTTGGAACACCGCGTCGCAGCCCGGAAGCAGCGGATCGACGGCGTTGAAGATCGGCCGGCCGTCGGGCGCCACGCCGACTTGCGTCAGGGTGAGATCGACAAAGTCGAGCGCGTCGGTGGTCTCGGAGTGGATCGCATCGAAGCGGAAGGTCCAGTCGTCGAAGATGCCGCCGGCCGCGCCGCCGAAATCGGTCAAGTGGCTGAAACCGATATTATACCGGGTGACGGGCGGGATATCGAGATCTGGGTCGATCGCGTCGATCCGTCCCGCGCCGAGAGCTGCTTCGGCCTGCTGTTGATCGATCACGCACTGCGGGATGCCGCCGAACGTGCCGGTCGCGCCGGCGACGATCAGATCGGCATCTGTGCACCCCGCGCCCGGAACCGAGCCCTCGCCGATGCCGCCGCCGAAATTGGTGAAGGCGTTGGAGAAGAACACTGTCGGGTCGCCGCCGGTGAAGACGCCGACGCCGCCGGTGATCGTGGTCTCGCCGAAGGCGTTATAGGGCACGTCATAGGTAAAGCCGATGCGCGGCTGGAAGGCATCGAGGCCGCTGAACGATGACGTGTTCGAGAAGCCGTAGCGCGCGACGAACGCTTCGCTTTCGGTCGGGGCGTCGTTCGTGGTGAAGAAGTCGTAGCGAAGACCGGCGCTGACTTTCAGGTCGCTCGTGACCTGCCATTCGTCCTGAATATAGAACGTGTTGATCAGGCGGGTGAACTCGGCCGCGGCGTCGTTGATGTCGCCGGAGAACGAGCCATTGGCTTCAATCTCGGACGCTTGGCGGTTGGCGAGATCATCGATCGAGTCGAACTCGAACGTGCCGACGGCGTTTGGAACGAAGAGATTGAAGACCTGGAGACGGTCAAGCTCGTAGCCCGCCGTGAACTTATGATCGCCGAGCAGATAGTCGGCTTTCAAGCGAACCTGGTCGATCGTTTGGTTCAGCTCGTTCGAAGAGCGGAAGAAGCCGGGACCGTTCAGGATTTCGCCGCCGGGGGTGTTCACGAGGAAGCGCGGGATCGGCGTTTCGTCCTGGGCTTCGCCGCCGCCGAGCGGATCCTGAATGTCCTCGATGTCGTTCCGCGAATAGCGGACCTCGGTTGAGAAATTGTCGGTCCAGTTCGAGAAGAGGCGGAGCGAGTAGGAGTTCTGCCGCGTGCCCGAAAGCTCGAAATTGGAGGCGAAGGTGAAATCGTTGAAGCCGAGATCGTCCGGCTCCTCGAAGACTTCGTCCAGGAAGGTGTAGGTGAACTCGAGGCGGTGCTGATCGCTGATGATCGCGTCGGCCCGGACCAGGACCCGGGTGTTCTCCTCGCCGACCGTGCTGACGATGCCGCCGGGCTCGAAGCCGAACTCGTTGATCAGGATGCTTTCGACCGCTTCAATGTCGGCGAGCGGCGGAACGTCGCCGCTGTCCAGGAAGCCGAGCTCGGCCGGGCCCTGCTCGACGAAGTCGGAGTCGTCGAATTGCTCGTAGGCGACCGAGAAGAAGAGGCGGTCTTTAATGATCGGGCCGCTCAGGGTCGCGCCCCAGTTTAGGTTTTCAAAGTCGGTCTCGCCGATGGTCTCGCCGTCGATCGAGTCGCCGAAGAGGCCGTCGTTCGAGTAGACGAAGAACGCGGAGCCGGAGAAGTCGTTGGTGCCGGCTTTGGTGACGACGTTGATGGCGCAGCCCGTGAAGTTGCCGTAGGTCACGTCGAATGGCGCGAACTCGACCGAGGTCTCTTGGATCGCGTCGAACGGGATCGGCGAGGAGTTCCGAGCTGGGAAGCCCGACGCGTTGAGGCCGAAGCTGTCGCTGTTGCGGACGCCGTCGATCGTGAACGCGTTGCCGCGGTTGTTGCCGCCCAGGCACGAGATGTTGTCGTCGTTCGTGCCGTCGATGACGACGCGGGGGTCGAGGCGGATCGTGTCGCGCAGGTCGCGGCTGATCGAGGGGAGCGTCGTGAGCTCGGCCTGGCCGAAGGCGCTGCCCGGGCCGATGGCGAGCTGAGAAAGGTTCACCTGCTGACCGGTGACGACGACGGTGTCGAGGGTCCGCGCGCCGGCTGCTTGGCTCAGAAGATCGAAGTCGAGGCTTCTCGTGCCGCTGACATTGAGGAAGATGTCTTCAACCGTTTGGCCCTGCAGGTTCGGAGCCGTGACCGTAACAGTGTAGGGGCCGCCGACGGGGAGCGTCCGGGCGCGGAAGCCGCCCTGAGCGTTCGTCGTGAGCGTGCGGACTTGCGAGGTCCGGGTGTCGACGACGACAACCGTCGCATTGGCGACCGGACGGCCTTCGGCGGTGACATCGCCGGTGATGTCCGACGTCGTCTGTTGTGCTTGGGCGGCGGGCGCGATCGCGGCCGCAAGAATGGATACGGCGGCGCCGTAGCCGAGCGTCTTCAGTCTAAGCATCATATTCCCCTGGTGCGCCGACCGATTCCCATCAATCGCCGGCTATGGCGGGGGCTCTAACGAGGCTGGATGACAGTTTTGAAACGCAAGTGTGAACTTTATTTTTAGGTCATTTACAGAGGCGGAAGCCAGGCATTTCAAATCGCATCGAACGACATCCAACCCCATGAAATTTCTGCAATTTGAGGGGCTGTGACCAACAAGACACAGCCTCAAAACATCGCGTCGCCCGCGTTTCGCACCGCGAAAAACACTCGTAAAACGCGAACCGAAAGCAGACCTAAGCGTGCAGGCCGCGTTTGATTTCCTGCAGTGTGATCCGCTCGGGCTGGAAGGCGGCCTTGAGCACGGGAATCGCCTTCATCGGGTCGCAGGCCCCGCACATGAAAATGTCCACCGCTGCAAACCGCCGCTCGGGCCAGGTATGGATCGAGATGTGGCTCTCGGCCAAGACGACGACGCCGGAGACGCCGTTGTTCGGGGAAAAGACGTGGAAGTCGCGGCTGAGCACGGTGGCCCCCGCAGCCTCGGCCGCCGCCACCAACGCCGCCTCGATCGCCTCGGGCGCGTCGAGCCGATCCGACTCCCATAGATCCAGGATCAAGTGGACGCCGGCGAACTCTTGCCCGTCCCGCTTGATGAAATAATCGACTTGAACCTCGTCGCCGAGGCGATGGGTGCCGGTTTGGTCGTCCAATTCCGTTGCGCTCCTTTTAAGCAGATGCGGCGCGTACACGAAAAATCTGGACCATATCAAGTCTTGTCTCTCATATGCGGCCGACATGCCGGGGTGGAGTTGAGGCGGATGGCGCAAAAGGGTCGATTGCAACCGCTTTGGTGGGCGATGGCCGCCATTCTCCTCGTCACCGCCGCGCGAACGGCGGGCGTCCTGGTCTCCCCTCTTCATCTCGGTCCCGACGAAGCGCAGTATTGGCGTTGGGCGCAGGAGCCCGCCCTCGGCTATTATTCGAAACCGCCGCTCATCGCTTGGGTCATCGCCATAGAAACAGCGATATTCGGCGACGGCGAGTGGGCTGTGCGGATCGCCGCCCCTTGGCTCCATGCCGCGGCGGCGGCCGGCGTGCTCGCGCTCGGCCAGGCGATGTACAGCTCGCGCGCCGGGGCCTTCGCCGCGCTGGTTTATCTCCTGATGCCGGGCGTCAGCGTCTCCTCCCATCTGATGACGACGGACGCCCTGCTTCTTCCGCTCTGGTCCCTCGCCCTTCTATGCCTTTGGAAGGTGCGCGAGGGGGGCGGGCTCCCCCCCGCCCTCGGCCTTGGCGCCGCGGTCGGGTGCGGGCTGCTTGCAAAATACGCGATGGTTTATTTCCTGATCGGGCTGGCGCTCGTCTGTCTCATTGATCGGCCCACCTGGCGCGCCCTCGCGGGGCGAAGAGGCGCGGCGGCCGGCGGCCTCGCGACGGCCCTCGTGCTCCCCCATCTGATCTGGAGCGCCTTTACGGGGTTCGCCACCGTCGGCCACACCGTCGACAACGCCGACTGGGGGGCCGGCGGGCCCGACCCCTTTCGCCTCTTCGACTTTCTGATCGACCAAATGGGCGTCTTCGGACCGATCGCCTTTCTGGCGTTCGGCGTTGGCTTGATGGTGTCGCTGCGCCGCAATGTCCGCGTTCGGGACGTGTGGCTCCTTTGCTTCGCGCTCCCCGTTTTGATGATCATCGCCGGGCAAGCGGTGATCGCCCGGGCCCATGCGAATTGGGCGGCCGTCGCCTATCCCGCCGCCAGCGTCTTGGTGGCCGAATGGCTGCTGCGCGCGCCCGCACGGCAGGCGCCGTGGCTGGGTCTTGCCGGGCTCGCGATCGCCGGCTCCCTGGCGCTGCCCGGGGACGATCCGTTCAGCAAGCTGACCATCGGCGTCGCCGGCGCGGCAGCGGTCCTCGCCGTCGGCGCCGTCGCGACCGGCCGCCCCATCGGGCTCCTCTGGCTCAGTCTCGGCGTCAACGCGGCCGCCGCGCTCCTCTTTCTCGCCTTCGCCGCGGGCCCCGCCTTTCTCGCCGAGGCCTTTGGGCGGACTAACGATTTCAAGCGCCTGCGGGGCTGGGAGTTGACGGCGGACGCCGTGTTCGACCGGGCCGAGGCGGTGGGCGCCACCGCGATCATGGTGGACGAGCGCGAGGTCTGGCACGGGCTCGACTATTACGGTCGCGACCGGTCCCGTCCGCCTCTTTACGCTTGGCGGCTGGGGGCGGGCCCGAAAAGCTTTGCGGAAGCCGAGCCGCTTGCGCCGCCGAACGACGCCCGCGTTCTCATCGTCAGCGTCAAACGGATGTTCCGTCCACGGATCCGAGGCGATTTCAAGACGATCGACCGCGCCGGCGAGATCGAGATCCCGATCGGCGGGCCGCACACCCGGCGTTTAAAGCTCTACCTCGCCTCCGGCTTCGACCCCCTGGAGCGCACATTGGAGTGGGAGGCGCGGTTCCGCGGCCTCGCCGAAGATTAGCGGCGCCTCAGCCCTCCGCGCCGTCGGCGGCGGACCAGACCGCTTCGATCCGCGCGTCTCGGCCGCATGCCAACCGATAGTACCGGTAGCGCAGGCTGTTGCGCTGGTAATAATCCTGGTGATAGCCCTCGGCCGGCCAGAAGGTCGACGCATCCAAGATCGGCGTGACGATCGGCCCCGGCAGAAGGCCGGTCGCGTCGATCTCGGCCTTTGAGGCCTCCGCGATCGCCCGCTCGTCCTCGTCGCTGACGAAGATGGCGGTGAGATAGCTCGACCCCCGGTCGCAGAATTGGCCGCCGGCGTCGGTCGGATCGACATGGCGCCAGAAATAATCGACGAGCTCTTCATAAGTGACCGCGCCGGGGTCGTAGACGACTTTCACCGCCTCGTAGTGGCCCGTCTCCTCATAGGAGACTTGCTCATAAGTGGGGTTTTCGAGCGCGCCGCCCGTATAGCCGGAGATCGTTTCGATCACGCCGTCGACCTTGTCGAAATCGGCCTCCACGCACCAAAAGCATCCCCCGGCGAACACCGCCTCGGCGGTCGCCGTCGCCGCCGGGGCCGAACGGACGCCCTGGTCGTCGGCGGTGGCGCCTGTAACGACGACGGCCGCCGCGACGGCCGCCGCAAGCGCCGCCGCACCCATGGTCATAGCGTTGGAAAAGAGCCGCATGGCGCGCCCACCCTTTCTTCCTGACTAACTACGTTTTCTATTTTTGCTGCGTAATCACGCAAGTCGAGATATCATAAAACGCACGAATTCAGACATTGCGAACACAGAGCGTTGATCGCCGCGGATCCGTCCTTATGGGGAGCGCCCGAGCACGCGGATCGCGGCGTGCGCTTCGCAGCCGGCGCGGTCGACCGCGCTCACCTTGAAAAATCCAGGCCCCGGCGGCGTCCAGACCGGGCTGCCGCCGTCGTCGACGCCCACCGGCGCGCCATCGACATACCACGACAGCGCCCCCTGTCCGCTGCCCGAGAAAACGAAGGGCCGGGCCGCCGGCGGCGGCCAAAGCTCTGCACCGGCCGGCGGGAAGAGGATTTCGGGGCGAGGGTCCGAGCGGTCGAACCGGGCGAGCGCCAAGGGCGCGCCTTGGCCCGCCCGCCCCCGGAGCCGATCGGCCGAGCGGCCGCCATGGCCCGGTCCGGACGCCGCCCGGTCGGCGATCCGAAAGAGAACCGGCAGCGCCGCCGACCGCCCGATGGCCCCTGGGCGCGGCGCGCCGTCCGCTCGGCCGACCCATACGACGATGACGAGGTCGCCGGCGAGGCCCGCCGCCCAGGCGTCGCGATAGCCATACGACGTGCCGGTTTTAAACGCGATCTGCGGGGCGGCTTCGGTCAATCGACCGGGCGCGCGGCCGGCCGGCGAGGGGCCCGCGGCCAAGATGTCGAGCATCTCCGCCGCGCTCTCCCCGCTTCAGCGCCGCGCTCCCGGCGAGGCCGCTGTCGCTTCGGCGTCCTCGATCCGCCAGGCGAGCGGCTTTGCGATCCCGCCGTCGCCGAGCGCGGCGTAGAGCACCGCAAGCTCGCGCAAGGTCAATCCCGCGCCGCCGAGCGCCAGGGCGAGCCCCGCCTCCCGCTCGGCCGAGGCGCTGAGCCGCGGCGGCGCGCCGGCCGCGCTGAGCTGGGCGGCGAACCGGGCCGGGCCGATCCGGTCGAGCGCCAAGACGGCGGGAACGTTGAGCGAATGCTGAAGCGCCTCGGCGATGGTGACGTCGCCGCGGAACGACCGGTCGAAATTCTCGGGCCGATAGCCGGCGAAGCGCGCCGGAAGGTCGGCGATGCGGGTCCGGGGCGCGGCTGCGCCGTCGTCGAAGGCGACCCCGTAGATAAAGGGCTTCAGCGTCGAGCCAGGCGATCGCGGCTGGTCGGTGAGATCGATCCATCCGCCTGGCCGATTCCGCGCCGCAGAACCGACGGCCGCCAGAACCGCGCGGCTGGGGACGTGCGCGACCAGGGCCGCGAGTTGGGCGTCGGGCTCGAGCCCGGCGGCCTCGGCGGCGATCAGGGCTTCAAGATCCGCTTGCAGGGTCCCGTCGATGGTGGAGCCGACGTCCGGACCCGGCGCGCCCGCCCGGGCCGCCGCCGCCGCGTGCCATGCGCGGGACGGAAACGGCCGGCGCGCCGGAAGGGCGGCCGCTGCGGCCTCCAAAGCGCGGGTCTCGCGCAAGACCCCGGCCCGGCCGAGCTTCGCCGCAATGGCCCGACGCCCGGAGGCCGCCCCCGCGGGCCGCCGATCCGGACGCCGCAATTCGGGCGATTGCGGCAAGGCGATCAAGAGCGCGATTTGATCGTCCGAAAGACGGCCTGGCTCGCGGCCGAAATAGGCGAGGCTGGCCGCCCGGACGCCCTCGAGATTGCCGCCATAGGGCGCAAGGGTGAGATAGAGTTCCAAGATCTCCCGTTTCGACAGGCGCGTTTCAATTTGAAAGGCCCGGATCATTTCCATGAGTTTGGCGCCGAGCGTGCGCTCGCGCGGCTCGAGCAGGCGGGCCGTCTGCATGGTGATGGTCGAGGCGCCGGAGACGATGCGGCCCGCGCGCAGCGAGGTTCCAACCGCACGGACCAAGGCGGCGGGATCGACGCCCCAGTGGCCGTGGAACCGCTTGTCCTCCACCGCGAGCAGCGCCTCGATGAACAGCGGATCGATCGCCGCGAGATCAGCTGCGAACCGCCAGCGGCCGCCGGGCGCGGGAAACGCCCGCAACGGCCGGCCGCTGCGATCAAGGACAAGGCTGGCGACCGCCTCGCCGCGGTGGAGCGGGGGCGGATAGACCCGGTCGAAGAGGACGACCAGCGCAAGGGCCGCGGCCGCGGCGAGCGCCCACCGCCGCCAGAGCAAGCTCACCGCTCGCCGCCGACGCCGGGCGCCCGCGGCGCGATCGACACCGTGCTCGCCGGCGAGCGGGCGAAGACTTCGGGCCGGTACATGTCTTCCGCGACAACGCCGGGCAGCGTGAACCGTCCCGGCGTGACGGCGCGGACGATATAGGCGAGCGTCGCCGGGGCCTCTCGGACGTCGATGGCGGCGACGAAGCGATCGTCCCGCGCCTCGGCCGTGTTCGGCCGATCGATCTCCCCGATCCAGGCGAAGGCGCCGCGAACGCCGCCGGTATTGCGCCCGTCGGCGGGCTGGAGCGCCGTTTCGATCTCGAAGCCGGCCGGCAACAGGTCGGCGACGATGATCGGGTTGGTCCGCCGCTCCTCGGGCGAGATGCGCAGCACCGTCACGATCTGGTCGCCCTGATCGACGTCCTGCAGATCGACGGCGGCGCCTTGGAGCGTGTGAAAGCTCTTGGCGGCCGAGAGGCTCTGCGTGGCGGCGGGTGGCGGCGACAGCGGCGCGCCGCGGATCAGCGTGGTTCGGTAGACGGGCGCGGCCCCGCCCAGTGTGAAGGACACCTCGCCCGACGCCGCCTGGCCGCTCGTGAGCCGATACCGGGGATCGTTATCGGCCCCCCGGCCGAGCCCCTTGGCGTCGATCTCGAACTGCAGCTGGTTGGCGCTGAGCCCGTTGACGGCGGTGAGCAGGAAGGCCTTCTCCTGGGTCGTCAGGCGATCAGGATCGGGGGTGTCCCGCCCCAGCCGGTCTGCAAGGCGCCCGGCCACCGCCTCGAACCCTGTCTCCGCCGCAAGCGCCACCACGCCGGCCAGATCCCGCAGCTCGGTTTGGTAATAGTCGCCATTGTTTTCGTATCCAAGGGCCGCCTCGGCCGCCGCGAAGGCGTTCGCGGCGCGGGCCCGGTCGCCCATATGGGCGAGGGCCGCGGCGAGGTGGGCGCGCGCCAGCGGGCTCTCGATCTCCTCAAGGCCGCGGTCATGGAGGTAGCGCAGGCGGGAGACGTCCGCCTCGCCGGCCTTCGCCAAGACGTAGAGCGCGTATGGGGCCGAACGGGACATCAGCCGGGCTTGGGTGTCGCTGTGCCATCGGCTTTCCCAAACATCGGTGCTGTAGCCGTAGACGCGCCAGGCGTCGCCCTGGGCGATATTGCGAAGACCGTCATAGGCGCGCGCCAGGGCCTCTTGGGGCACCACATACCCCTCGGCCTTCGCGCGCGTTAGGAAGTCGGCCGTATAGGCGCCGAGCCAAGGTGAAGCGTGCCGATCCCCTTCCCGCCAGAGGCCG
>CAYYNG010000022.1:0-11817 GCA_964472435.1 uncultured Hyphomonadaceae bacterium
CAGGATCTTATCGGCGCCGAGATCCAAAGTACGGAAATAAACCGGCCAATCGCCCGCCGCATCCAAAACTTGTTTGTAAAGCGCGGTCTGTTCGTCGACGCGGGGCAAGCGTTCGGAGACGAGAAATTGAAACTCCGTCCGAAACAGACCGACGCCGGACGCCCCGCTCTCCTCCATGTGTTCAAGATCAATGCTCAATCCCGCGTTCAGAAAGAGGGCGATCTCAACCCCGTCTTTCGTCACGGACGGCGCATCGCGCAGCTCCGCATAGGCCGCCTGCCGCGCGCTCCGAAGCGTCGCCCGTTCGCGATAAGCCGCCTCTAAATCGCCGTCGGGCCGGATGTGCGCAACGCCCCGCTCGGCGTCGACGATCACCCGGTCGCCCTCCTTGATATGTGTCGTGGCCCGATCCACCCCGCCAAGGGTGGGCATGTCTAGCGCCTTGGCGACGATGGCGGCATGGGACGAGGCGGCGGCCTCTTCCAAGACGATGGCGGCGAGATCCGCGCCGCGAAACTCCAAGAGCTCGGCGGGGCCGAGCCGGCGTGCGACCAACACGCAGCCTTTCAGCCGATCGGCGTCCGTGTCCAACTCCGCGCCCCCGAGGACCCTGAGGAGGCGGTTGTCCAGATCCTCGAAATCATGAAGCCTGTCCCGAAGATAGGCGTCTCGGACGCTTTCCAGGCGCGCTCGGTGCTCCCGCCGGGCCCGGTCTACCGCCGCCTCGGCCGTGAGGCCGGAGCGGACCCCTTCTAACAGCCGCGCCGCCCAGCCGGGGGCGTGAGCCAACATGCGGTAGGCTTCCATGACGTCGTGGGGGTCGCCCCCTAACGCGCCGATATTCGATGAGATCATGCGGTCGACGGAGGCCCGGACGTCATCGAGCGCTTCTTGGAGCCGCCGGGCCTCATGGTCTTGATCCGCGGCGAAGAACTTCGCCGCAGGAACGACCGGGTCGTAGAGGTGGGCCGGGCCGACCCCCAGCCCCTCGCACAATATCCGGCCTTTAATTTCTTCGAGGCCCGTCAACGGGCCCTTCGCACCCACTGCCTTCGAAACGCCCGACGCAATCACTTCAGCGATCACCATGGCGATCGTTTGCAGCGTTTCGATTTCGTCTTCGTCGTAAACGCGTTCGGTCTGGTTTTGGACGGTCAGAACGCCCGTCACCCGTCCGCCGCGCAGAACCGGCACGCCGAGAAATGCGTGATAAGGATCCTCGCCCGTTTCAGGCCGATAGGAAAACGATGGATGACGCGGGGCGTCCTGGATCGAAAGCGGCGCGGCGGTGACGGCGATCTGGCCGACGAGCCCCTCGTCGAGTGCAAGGCGCGTGCTGGAGACCGCTTCCGGACGCAACCCTTCGGTCGCAATCAGCTCAAGTTGATCGTCCTCGGTGCGGAAATAGATCGAGCAGACGTCGGCGACCATCGCGCCCGCGATCAGTTTCACCACGCGGTCAAGCCGGTCTCGAGCCTCCTCCCCTTGCGCCATAAGTTGGCGCAACTGGTTCATGAGGAGACGGGGGGATGAGAACGCGTGCGACATGGCTTAGGCGGCTAAGCCGCGTCCAGCCCGAACGCTGTGTGCAACGCGCGAACCGCCAACTCTGTATAAGCCGCCTCGATCAGAATTGAGATTTTGATCTCAGACGTGGCGATGACATCGATATTTATACCCTTCTCATAGAGGGCGCGGAACATGGTTTCGGCGACGCCGGTATGGCTTTTCATGCCCACGCCGATGATTGAGACTTTGGCGACGTCGCGGTCGACCTCGAAGCTTTCATAGCCGACATCCGCCTTCGCCGCCTCGATCGTTCGCCTGGCGAGCGCGCTGTCCTGGTCGGTGCAGGTGAAGACCATGTTCGCGCGATCAGGGCCGCGGGCGTTCGACTGAACAATCATATCAATGTTCACGCCGGCCTCCGCGAGCCGCGTGAACAATTGCGAGGCGACGCCGGGCTTGTCCGCCAGTCCGTAAAGCGTCACCTTCGCCTCATCGCGAGAATAGGCGACCCCGCTAACGACCTGTTTTTCCAATATCTCATCCTCGTCGCAGACCAGTGTTCCGGTATTGGGCCCTGCGCCCGGCTCTGCGAAACTCGACAGGACCCGGATCGGCACGCCATGGTTCATGGCGAGTTCGACAGATCGGGTCTGGAGCACTTTCGCGCCGAGCGAGGCCATCTCCAACATCTCCTCATAGGAGATTTTCTCAAGCCGCCGCGCCTGTCTTACGATCCGAGGATCGGTGGTGTAGACGCCGTCGACATCGGTGTAGATATCGCAGCTGGCGGCGCCGAGCGCGGCCGCCACGGCCACAGCGCTCGTGTCGGAGCCGCCGCGGCCCAGGGTCGAGACGCGACCGTCCGATGTGACGCCCTGAAATCCCGCGACCACTGCGATCTCGCCGGCGTCGATCCGGGCCGGCAGCGGGCTTTCATCAAACCCTTCGATCCGCGCCTTGCCGTGGGCCTCGTTGGTTTGCATCGCGAGCTGCCATCCCAACCAGCTCCGCGCCTCGAGACCGCGACGACGCAACGCAAGCGCCAGAAGCCCGCTCGTCACCTGCTCGCCCGATGCGACCACGACATCGTACTCATCGTCGAAGGCCGGGCCGATCAGGTCCGAACCCGCGGCGGCCCGAGCAAGCGCGACAAGCTTGTTTGTCTCACCTGCCATCGCCGAGACGATCACCGCAAGCCCGTCTCCGGATCGCGCGCGCGCCGACACGATGTCGGCGACGTGGTTGATCCTGTCGACATCCGCAACGGACGTCCCACCGAATTTCAACACCCTCCGCGCCATTGTCTCGTAGTCGGCTCCGCCCATGTCTTTTTATCAGTATCGTCGTCCATGTAAGGGACGCGCGGCGGACGAGCAAATGGAAGGACTTTCCAGTATGGCGAAATTGATGGAACGCTCGACGAAAGCGCCGACCTCGCCCAGCATCGATGCGGCCGAGGTCGAAAAATTCTCGGCGATGTCGGACGCCTGGTGGGATCCGAAGGGAAAGTTCCGTCCGCTCCACAAATTCAACCCAACCCGTCTGCGCTTTATCCGGGACACGGTCGAACGCCATTTCGCGCTCGACGCTGGCGCAAAACGGCCATTCCAAGGTTTGCGAGTTCTTGATATCGGCTGCGGAGGCGGGCTGGTCTCTGAACCTTTGGCCCGGCTCGGCGCAGCCGTGACCGGCGTTGATGCGAGCGAGGCCAACATAAAGACCGCGATGACCCATGCACAGCGAAGCGGCCTCGATATCGACTATCGCGCCGGCACGGCCGAGGGACTGCTCTCAGCCGGCGAGCCGCCCTTCGACGTCGTGCTCAATCTCGAGGTGGTTGAGCACGTGGCCGACGCCGAACAGTTCCTCGCCGACACCGCCTCCCTGGTCGCGCCTGGCGGCTTGATGGTGGTCGCCACAATTAATCGGACCGCGAAAGCCTTCGCCCTTGCGATTTTCGGGGCCGAGTATGTCCTAAGGTGGCTGCCGCGGGGCACCCACGCGTTCGATAAGCTGGTGACGCCCCGGGAAGCCGAGCGCGGCCTTCGGAATGCCGGACTGACGCCGACGCCGCCCCAGGGGGTCTCTTATAATCCGATCTTGGACCAGTGGCGGCTGAGCGACGACGTCTCCGTGAATTATCTGCTTGTGGCGACCAAACCCGCCGACTAGCCGAAGCCCGCGGATCTAATTCTCGAGCGCGGAGAGGGCATCGGCCAACTCCGCGCCTTTCTCGGCTTTTAGCGTCGCGCACAGGGCCGCGCGCTCGCCGCCTTGCGCCAAAGAGCGTTCGTAGCCCGGGATCAGATCGGCCTTCGTCCGAATAAAGGCCTCGGCGGCCGCCCCGAGATCGGCGTCGCAAAATGAGCCGACCGCCGCGCCCAGCCGGGGCTGTCGGATTTGCGGGACTTTTGCAGCCATCTCGTCGAAATTGTCACGGAAGATCGCCCAGGCCGCCGATCTTGCGCCCGCATTTCCGAGCGCGCCGGTGAAGATCCGATAGGTTTCGTCCGGCGAGATTGCGTCGGATAGGGCCTCGATCATCAAGTCCTCGACATCGGCCGCCCCCGCTGCGCCGACCAGAGCCACAAAGACGGATAGCCGCTCGGTTTGGTCGTCCGAAGCCAGCGCATACGCCTTCGCCGCCGCATAGAAATCGGGGCCGAGGTCTGCTGCGGCCACCGCGACCGCCGAGGAGACCTCCGACGGAGAAAGCGCGTTGGCATCCGGCTCGCCATTAAGCCCGACATAGGCGGCCGCCCGGCTCGAGAGGTCCGCGCGCAGATCGGGATCCGCTGCGGCCGTCGCCATGAAGCCCTTTAGCCGGCCGCGCAGCAAAGCTTGGCCGTCGTCGACCTCGTCCTCAAGTTCCACAAGCGATTGGTAGAGCGGGCCGTACGTGTCGGCCGCCCAAGCCTGCATCGCGCCCCGTCGCTCATCGGGCAGCAGATCGGCCATCGCTTGGATATCCGACAAGGGCTGCGTGGCGGCGTCCCAAGACCCTGTCGACGTGCGCGCGGTGGCGGCCAACCAGCGCTCGGCCGGCATATCGCCGGCGCGGAAGGCAGCGGCTACGCTGTCACCGAAGACAAGTTGCTCCCGCGCCGTCAGCGTTTCGAACGCGTTGGTCAGCGCGGACCAGCCGGTTGGTTCGAGGTTGAACCGCCAATAGCCGGACCCGTCGGCGTTCGGAAGAACCCAATCCACACAGCCCTCCTCGAGCGGCAAGGTCGTTTCCCGCTCCGTCAAGAGCGCCTGCACGGTTTCGCTTTCGCCGTCGCGACCGAGGCGCGCGGAAAATGGGATGGTCCACTTCACGCTCGGATCGATCCGCGAACCGAGCGGGGCATACCGCGACTGCGCAACCGTGAGCGCGCCCTCGCCTGCCTCGGAGCAGGTGGCCGTCACGTTCAGATACGGGATGCCTGGCTGAAAGATGAAGGACCGAAACGCTTCGACGACTTCCGGGCGGCCGGACCCTTCCGCCAAGGACGCCATGAAGTCGTCCACGTCTGCGACCCCGTCGGTAAACCGCTGCATATGGAGGCGGATCCCCTCGCGAAACGCCGCCTCGCCGAGAAACGCCTCGAACATGGAAAGCACGCCGCCGCCCTTGGAATAGGTGATGCTGTCGAAGGCGTCGAGGATATCGGCGTTTCGTTCAATTGGATTGCGGATCTGCCGGGCGCTTGCCAGGCTGTCGGCCGCCATGGCGCCCAGCGCCCGCCGCGTCACCGCCCGGTCATATCCGCCTTCGGGGTCGTAGGCCGCCATGGTCTTGTAGCTCATCCAAGTGGCGAAGGCCTCGTTGAGCCAGATGTCGTCCCACCATTTCGGCGTAACGAGATTGCCGAACCATTGGTGCGCCAACTCGTGCGCATGGGTGGCGAGGGTTGCGCGGCGCGCCGCGAGCGGGGTCCGATCGTCGATTAAGAGCCGCGCCTCGCGATAGATAATAGCGCCCGCGTTCTCCATGGCCCCGAACGCGAAGGCCGGCGCCGCGATCAAATCCAGCTTGGTGTAGGGATAAGCGAAGTCGAAATAGGCTTCTTGATATTGAAGCAGCGCCTCCGTGGTTTCCAGGGCCGTCTCGAGCTTCGGTCCCTTTCCCATAGCGGCGAAACCTCGGAACGGAACCGGCGCGCTGCGGATCTCGTTCGCGGCGAGCGGCTCCCAAACGACCTCGTCGAACGGCCCCACGACCAAGGCGAGCAGATAGGTCTGGATGGGCCGCGTCGTTGCGAAACGATGGCGAACCCGGCCGTCGGACAAGGTCTCGCGAGCAATAAGCGCCCCATTGGCGACGACGACGTCGTCCGCCGGCGCCGTAACCGACACCGTCCACGGCGTCTTAAAGCGGGGTTCGTCGAAACTCGGCAGCATGCGCCGGGCGTCGATGGGCTCCATCTGGGTTGCGAGATAGTCTTCCCCGCCCTGGGACGTCTTGTAGAGCCCTGCAAGCAGCCGGTTATAGGGCGCCTCATAGGCCATCACCAGGGTCGCATCGCCCGCCGGAATCGGCTCTTCGAAGTCGATCTTTGAAACGCCCCCTTCGGCGAGACCGCCCTCGAACGCGCCGTCTATCGTTCGTCCGTCCGGCAGCCTTGCGACAACCGATCCGACATCAGGACCCAAAGCGTGCAACCAAATGCGGAGGTGAGGCTGCGCGAGCGCGACATCGATTTCCACCGCGCCGGAGAACCGATTCGCCGACGGATCGACCTCCAAGTCCAAGCGATAGGCGGTGGGCGCCACGCCCTCGGGCAACTGGCCGGCAGGCGGCGTCTCCAGCTTGACGGGGGCGACGACCGCCTCTGCATCGCCGACAACGGCGCCGTCGCTTGCGCCGCAAGCACTGAGCGTCAGCGCTGAAACACCTGCGAAAAATATCTTCCGCCACTCGCCAAAGCCCATGCAACTCTCCGAAACCGCCCCTGTCTCTACAACCACACGGCCAGCGGCGTGCCTAGGGCCCGGCCGCACGCGATTGCCGATTTCATGGCGGAGAGACCTGGTTTAGGATCGATATGCTATGCGACGATTGTTTCACTGGCCGCTTGATCCGTCGTCCCGCCTCGTCCGGCTGGCATTAGGTGAAAAACGTCTCGACGCCGACGAAACGGTGCACGCGCCAGGGGAGCCGGCCCCGGATGTCGCTCGATCCAATCCCGGGACGGCCGGGCCGATTCTTCTAGATCGCGGCGCGGCCGGACAAGTTACAGTGATCGGCAGCCGCGCTATCATCGAGTATCTCGACGACGTCTACCCCTCGGTCCCCTTGCGTCCCGCCGCGGCGCAAGACCGGGCGGAGGCCCGGCGGCTTTGGCAATGGTGCGAAGAAGAGCTGGCCGCGGTCGATGCGGATCTACTGCGGGAACGCCTTCAACAATGGCTGCAGCGGGACCGGCAGCCCGACCCCAGCGCCCTCCGCGCCGGAAGCCATGCGCTTCGCGGGCGGCTGACGGTGCTGAACGCGCTTGCGGAGCAACGTCCCTTTCTGGCCGGCAAGCATCTGACAGTTGCGGACTTCGCCGCCGCCGCACGATTGTCGGCTTACGATTATTTCGGCGATGTGCCCTGGGATCTCGCGCCGGACCTCCGCGACTGGTATCGGCGCATTAAGTCGCGTCCGGCGTTTCGCCCGCTTCTGAAAGATCGCGTCCGAGGAACTCGGCCGGCCGCACATTATTCGGATCTCGACTTTTGACCGAGATCCAGCCGGAACGGCGCCTCAAACGCCTCGCCGCCGACCTTGGCTTCGATGTCTGCCGCATCGCGGACGCCCGGGCGCCGTGGGC
Source organism: uncultured Hyphomonadaceae bacterium (assembly GCA_964472435.1). Lineage (GTDB taxonomy): Bacteria > Pseudomonadota > Alphaproteobacteria > Caulobacterales > Hyphomonadaceae > CAYYNG01. The sequence continues at coordinate 7,308 of CAYYNG010000022.1, forward strand.
CGCCGGATCCGATCTCGCAGCGTTCATCGCCGCAGGCCGGCATGGCGAAATGGCGTGGATGGCGACGACCGCAACGCGCCGCGCCCATCCCAACGCGATGTGGCCGGACGCCGCAAGCGCTGTGGTCGTGGGCCTTAACTACGGACCGGCGTCGGATCCGCTGGACGCGCTCGCCAGGGCCGATCGCGGCGCGATTTCCGTCTACGCCCAAGGGTCCGATTATCACGATCTTCTCAAGAAGCGTCTCAAGCGACTCGCCCGCGACTTCGCCGACGCGGTCGAGGCCGAGGTCAAGGTCTTCGTCGATACAGCGCCCCTGATGGAAAAACCGCTCGCGGCGCGGGCGGGGCTCGGGTGGCAAGGCAAACACACCAACCTCGTGAGCCGCGAGCTTGGGTCGTGGCTATTTCTCGGCGTGATACTGACCGATGCGGTTTTGCGGCCGGACGAACCGGAGATCGATCATTGCGGCAGCTGCCGGGCCTGTTTGGATGCGTGCCCGACCGATGCCTTTCCAAAGCCGTACGAAATCGACGCGCGGCGGTGCGTTTCCTACCTTACGATCGAGCATAAGGGTCCGATCCCCGAGGAGTTTCGGGCAGCGATCGGCAACCGCATCTATGGCTGCGACGACTGCCTCGCCGTTTGCCCATGGAATAAATTCGCGCAAACCGCCCGGGAGCTCGGCCTCCATGCGCGGGCCGAGCTGAAAGCGCCCCGGCTGGCCGACCTTGCGATGCTCGACGACGACGCCTTTCGGGATGTCTTCGCCGGCTCGCCGATTAAGCGGATCGGCCGCGAGCGCTTCGTGCGCAATGTTCTCATTGCAATCGGCAACTCGGAGCGGCCCGAATTGGCCAGGCGCTGTCTTCAGCTCTTAGGCGATCCTTCGAGCCTGGTCCGGGGGGCCGCGATCTGGGCGTTGCACCGCCTTGATGCGGCCCGATTCGAAGTGGAGAGAGCACGCCGCGCAGCATCGGAAACCGACGCCGATGTGCGCCGGGAATGGGAGGGCGGCGATGGCGCGATCGAGGTCGCCTTTCATCCGTGAGCAAGGCCTAGGCGTCTGGCTGAGCTGGCCGTTGAAAGCTGCGATCGGCCTAGTCGCCGCCGCGCATCTCTATGCCCTTGTGCTTATGGCCGCTCCGGCGCCGGGCTCGATCTTGATGGCCCAGCGTCGCGCCGCCGGCGTTACGGTCTATCGCACCCCGCTCCCACTCGACCAGGTGTCGCCCCACCTCGTTCGGGCCGTCATCGCCGCAGAGGATGCGCGGTTTTGCGAGCATCGCGGCGTCGACGTCGCAGCAACGCAAGAGGCTTATGCCGAATGGCGGAAGGGCGGGCGCCTGCGCGGCGCTTCCACGCTCACCCAGCAAACGGCCAAGAACATTTTTCTTTGGAATGGCGGCGGCCTTGCGCGAAAGGCGCCGGAAGCTTGGTTCGCCTTGGTCATCGATCTCGGCTGGGGCAAGCGGCGTGTGATGACCGCTTATCTGAACATCGCCGAATGGGGCGACGGGCTGTTCGGCGCGGAAGCGGCCGCCCGCGGCCGGTTCGGAAAACCGGCCTCAGACCTCACGCGGCGCGAGGCGGCGCTTCTGGCCGCCGTCTTGCCCAGCCCGAATAGATGGTCCGCCTCGCGCCCGGGACCCTATGTGCGGTCGCGCGCTGCAACGATCGAGGCGCGGATGCGCGTGGTGGAAGCCGAGGGGTTGGCCGACTGCGTGCTCGGCCCCGCTTAGAGACGGACCGGCCACGCGCGCTCCGGCTGTCCCCGCCAGGAAGGGTTAGCGGATCTTTAAGCCGCGGGCCCTAGCCTCCCTCCGACGGCGGCCGCAGGGGCGCGCCAGGTGAGTGGTGGATGCCATGGATCTCAAAGAAGAAGCCGCGATCGGCGGCGATCCGGCGAACCACTGGTATTACGTCTCAAAAGCGCGCGCGATCAAACGGATGATCGCCAGCGGGCCGACGGACCGGATTCTGGACGTCGGCGCGGGCTCGGGCGTCTTCTCCAAAATGCTGATCGAGGATGGGATCAGCCGATCCGCCACTTGCGTCGATCCTAACTACACAGATGCGCAAATCGCCGCGTGGCCCGCGCCGGGGCTCGACTATGTGCGCGAGGTCGAGGAGGTGGACGCCGAACTGGTGTTGATGATCGATGTGATCGAACACGTGGACGACGATGTCGCCCTAATTCGGGACTACGCCGACCGGGCGCGGGCGGGGACGCGCTTCATGATTTCAGTCCCCGCGTTTCCGTTCCTCTGGTCGTCCCATGACGATTTCCTCGAGCACAGGCGGCGCTATACTGGCGCGTCGCTCGCGGCGAGCGTCCGGTCGGCCGGCTTGGTCCCGCTAAAAGAACGATACTTTTTCGGTTTGCTGTTCCCCGCCGTCGCCGCGATGCGGCTCGCCGACCGCGCGCTGAAAGGCGACGAGCCCGCCGAGCACAGCGCGCTGAAACCAGCGCCGTCTTGGCTGAACGCATCTTTGATCGCGATCCATGATCTTGAGCGCGCGGCCGTCTTCCCGATCAATCGCCTCGCGGGGGTGAGCGCGTTCTGCCTGGCTGAGAAACCGGCGGCGTCGATGAAGGCCGCGGCGTAGCGATCCGGGCCGCAAAGTTTGTGATGGACCGCCGCGATTTGAACCCGCGACGACGCTGCAGAAGGCGTGTTAGCGTTACGGATCGCTAGCAAGCGCTGTTCATCATCCGTCAAGGCCCCGGGGCTTAGCGAAGTTAAATGGCTCGCAGACTTGTCGCAAATCTCGTTGCCCTTTACGCGGTCGCGTTCGCGTTCGCCGCGATCATGGCGTTACGGCTGCCGACGCTTGCAATCTTAAGCGGTGTTGTCGGCGGCGACGGACTCGCCCAGGGCTTTGCGGGCATTGATTGGAGACGGCTGAGCATCTACCTCGCGCTCCCCTACACACTCGCCTCGCTCTTCTTCTTCGCGTCCGCGGCGTTGCTCGCGCGGCGACGGCACGGCGCCCTCGCTTGGTTCGCCAATGGCGGCATCGCCGGCTTCCCTTGCTTGTTCCTTTTCGAGTTTTCAGCCGGCTGGTGGGCCTCGCCCTCGCCGATCGAACAAGCCGCGCTCTGGGGCGCTACGGGAACCCTCGCGCTCGCCATGGCGATCTGGTCGTTGCGGCGACCGGGCGGCCTCTTCGCCGTCCGGCCCGCCGAGAAAGGCGCCGCTGGCGCGGACGACGGCCGGGCGAAGCGGCGGCGGGCCGGCCCGACCTCGGCGGCGATTATCCGCCAGCGAGAGAGCTTCGCACGGCATGGCCGGGCCATGATGGCCCGGCGGCGGAGCCCGAGGCTCTAGCGAACCTGCTTGAATCAAGGCTAGATCACGTCGTACGGCTCCGCGGTAAGCGGCTTGGGGAGGCCCGTCATGTCCATTCGTCGCCTCGCAGGCGCAGCGCTCGCGCTCATCGGCCTGTGGATCGCATACGGGACGATCGGTGCAATCGCCCAGTATACAAGCCGCGGCGCCGCACTCGGGCCAGCGCTGGCCGATCCAGCCTTTCTGCTGCCGCTACTCTCCAGCGCGGGGCTAATCGTCGGCGGGCTGCTGGCCGCGCTCGGGCGCGCGGGCGGCGCTTGGCTCAGCGGTATCGGCGCCGCGCTCGCGGGGCTCTTCACAGTCGCAATCGCGGCGTCCGGCGCCGATGCGATCTTGTGGTTCGGCAAGGCCGTGACTTTCGGTCTTGCCGCAGCGGGTTTCCTGGTTCTCGCGTTGAAACGCCGGGCATAATCGAAGGGTCGCCAGAGCGCATTGATTTCGCAGGCGCAGCCCTTAGGTTGCCGGCGACTTTCAACCCTCCCCGAACAGGCGGCCCTCAATGGCGGAAACTTATGATGTCGTAATCATCGGCGGCGGACCCGGCGGCTATAATTGCGCGATTCGGGCCGGCCAGCTCGGCCTGAAGACCGCTTGCGTCGAAATGCGCGACACGCTGGGCGGCACCTGCTTGAACGTGGGCTGCATCCCTTCAAAAGCCCTGCTCCACGCCTCGGACGCCTACGCCCAGGCCAAGCATGATTTCAAAGACATGGGGATCGAGGTTTCGGGCCTCAAAGTGAACCTCAAGCAGATGATGGCTCAGAAGGCGGACGCAGTCGACGGCCTCACCAAGGGCGTCGAGTTTCTTTTCAAGAAAAACAAGGTGGACGACATCCGTGGCCGCGGCGAAATCGTCGCGCCGGGAAAAGTGGAAGTGACCGCCGCCGACGGCTCGAAACAGATTCTGGAAACCAGGAATATCGTTATTGCGACCGGCTCGGAACCGGCCGGTCTCCCAGGCGTCGAAATCGACGAAGAGCGGATCGTCACCAACACCGGGGCGCTGAAACTTACTGAGATTCCGAAAAAGCTCGTCCTCATCGGCGCTGGGGTGATCGGGCTAGAGATGGGGTCGGTTTGGTCGCGGCTCGGGGCCGAGGTCACCGTCGTGGCCGTCATCGGCGGTATCCTGGCCGTCGCCGGATACGATCTCGCTG
>CAYYNG010000023.1:0-11417 GCA_964472435.1 uncultured Hyphomonadaceae bacterium
CGTCGCGCTCATGCCCGGAATTGATGACGCCGCGCAGCTCCGGCTTCTCGGGGAGCCACGTGTCGACCTCATCCAGAATGAGCGTCGGGGACCAACGCTCGATCCCGCGGAAGATCGCCGCCGGCAGCACCGGGTGGTCGCCGCGGCGCTCCACGGCCCAGAAGAGCGCGCCGAGCCCAATCGCCAAGATCCCCGCGCCGCCGATCAACCAGGCCGGCGGCCCCTCGGTCGCCCCCTCGAGCGCCGCGCCGCCCTCGCCCGGGGCGAGGTTTGAAAGCGCGAAGGCGAGCGCGCCGAGGGCCGCCGCTAAGGTGAGCGCGCCGGCGAAGTCGAACCGCGTCTTGCGCGTGAGGCCCGGGCGCGTCTGGGTCCAGAGCGCCGTGACGGCGAGGAGGGCGAGCGGCGGATTGATCCAAAAGATCGACTCCCAACCAAACGTCTCCGTGAGCCACCCGCCCAAGACCGGCCCGCCGACCGTGGTCAACGCCGAGGCGGCGGCCCAAGTCCCGATCGCGGCGTTGCGTTCGTCCTTCGGAAATACCGCTCCGATGAGGGCGAGGCTCGCGGGGGTGAGGATCGCGGCGCCGACGCCCTGGAGAAGACGGGCGGCGATGAGCCACCCTGCGTTCGGCGCAAGGGCGCAGGCGGCCGAGGCCATGGCGAAGATGATGCAGCCTGCGATCAACGTATCCCGGCGGCCATATCGGTCGGCCAGCGCGCCGCCGACCAAGGTGAGCGCCGCAAGGGCGAGGACATAGCCGTTCAGCACCCACTGCACGGCTTGGATGTTCGCGCCGAGATCCGCCCTTAATTGGGGCAACGCGACGGTTAACGCCGAGCCGTCGATGAACGCCATTGAGGAGGCGAGCACGCAGGCGGCCAACGTCCACCGCTTGGTTGCGGCGTCCGGCTCCCGCTCCGCTTCGCGGGGGCACGGCTCGCTCAAGATGACGCCGCGGTCGCAGGGTTGCGTATAAGGTTGCGCCATGGCTGCCTCTGGTCCCTGGCGTGTCTGCGCCGGTTCGAATTCTTTCGGCGAGAAGGCCGCCCGTTCGGTTAGCCCCAGATGGCGCGGGCTTGCTGGAAGAGGCGCTTACGGTCGTCGAGCCCGTGATAGCCGCCGTTGACGGCCCGGGTCACGGCCGCGATATCGTTCCGGTCTGCAAGCCGGTTGAGCTTGCGGCTGTCCCAATAGGCGGCGGCGACCTCGAGCGCGACATCGACGTTCTGGGAGACGCGGTCTGGATCGGTCTCCAGCTCGACACCGATTTTTTCGCCGATCTCCCGATAGTTCGCCCGGCCGGTCAGCTGGATGAAGCCGCGCCCGCGATACCGCCAGCCGTCGCCCGAAGCTTCGTCGCCATTGCCGATGCGGTTGGCATAGACGCGATTGGCGATCCGCTCCGGCTGCCTGGCGTACTGCTCGGCGTGTTCGGGGCTTTCGAAGTACTTTCGGAAGACGCGCCAGAGGGCCTCCCCGCTATAGTTGAGGTTTTCTTCCATCGCGCGGAAGTGCGCGGACTCGTGCGCGATCTGGGCCATGAAATGGGCGAACCGCAGCGGCGTCGACGTGATCTTGTATTTGCGCAGGATGGCGTTGAGCTGGGGCAGCACCGTTGCATCGTAATTCGGAAAGACCGTCTCCGGGTCGCCGACGAACCGGCGCACGCGGTCGTACGATGCTGAGAGGGAGGAAAAGAACGGCACGCGAAAACTCGGTTTGGGCTCGCGCGGCAGAAGGTAGGTCTCGGAGACAAACCCGGTCTCCTCCGAGGCGCCGATCTTGGCCCGAACTTCCATCCAACCCGGGGCGTCGGCAGTGCCGATTTTCTCGACCACCGCGTCCCGCGGCAGAATACTAACCACCGGCCCATCCGGCGCGAATTCGCGGAGGCGCAAACCGCTGGCCGCCGTCACTTCGAACAGATTCTCGGCCATGCCGCGTCCCTTTCCCAGCGCCCCTCGCCCGATGCTCGTTTACCAATCCAATGCCCGCCGCGCCAGCGCCTCGGTCGCTATTCGGACCGCAATCGAGAGAGGGCGTCGGCTGCGTAGGCCCGCACTTCAGCCGCAATGGCGGGGCGCTCCTGGTCTGCTGCAAGAAAGTAGAGGTCCATCAGCCTGAGCGTGACGAATTTCAAGAGTTTGACATGGGTGATCCGGCTTGGATCGATGGGAAGCCCGAAAATGTCAGCGAACGCGCGGTGGCTTTCCGGGGTTTCGACGTTCGCGGCATACTCAGCTTCAGCCGTTCGGTGGCGGCGCGCTTGGCGAAGCAGCGGTACATATGCGGGCTCCTTGGCCGCGCTGTCGACATAGGTTTGAAATAGCGCGGCCGCCTGTTCCTCGGCCGTAAGGCCTCGCAACGCAGGGAGGCCTCCAAACCAGCGGCCGTGGAGTCGCTCCAATGCGCGGTCATATGCGGCCAGGACCGCGGCCTCTTCATTTTCGAAGTAGCGGTAGACCGTGCCGACCGCCACGTGCGCGCGTGCGGCGATGGCCGTCGTCGTGACGGGGCGCGTCGGCTGATCCATCGCCAGTGCGGTCACCGCATCGAGAACGGCGTCGCGGGTTTCGAGTGCGCGGGCTTGGCGCGGATGCCGGCCTTTCCTGGGCGTCATGCCGCACAGTTTATCCCTCGCGCCGAAAGATAAAAAGCTTGCCGGCCCAAAAGATGAAACTATTTCACTTTCGCGCGTAACGCAAATAGGGAGCCACCATGCGGATCGTCATTTTTGGTGCGAACGGCGATACCGGCCGCGAAGCCGTCGCCCACTGCTTGAAAGCGGGGCACGACGTGGTCGGCGCGGTGCGCCGGCCCGAAACGCTTGACGGGATCGAAGACATCGAGGTCGTGAAGATCGATCTTGGCGAGCGGGCGACCCTCGTCGCAGCCATGCAAGGCGCCGACCTGGTCGTCAGCTGCCTCGGCCATGGCTCGCTGTCGGCCTCGAAGAAATTCACCGACCTCTATTCGACGTCCATGCGGGCGTATCTCGCGGCGATGGCGGAGGCGGGCGTCAAGCGGATCATGGCGCTCTCTTCCGGCGGGGTGGTCGAAGACCCGGCGGCTCCCTGGTTCTACACCAAGCTTCTCCGCCGCTATCTCATCAACACCTATGTCGACATGGCGCGGATGGAGACGATCTTGGAGGAGGCGGACGGGATCGAGTGGACCGCGATCCGGCTCACCTATCTCCGCCCGGGCAAGAGCAAAACCTTCCTCGTGAAAGAAGGCCGGCTCGGCGAGGGATCATTCCAGATCCATTTCACCGACGCCGGCCGTTTCATCGCCGAAGAGGCTGAGAAGCGGGAATGGGTCAACGCCCATCCGGTGCTCGGCTACCCCTAGTCCTTAATTCCGATAGTCGAGCGGCGGGTCGCGGTCGCCGAGAAGGGCGCGATACTCGAAATCCGGGCCGCGGCGTTCGTCGAACTCGGCCTTCGCCGCCTCGATCATGTCGGGGTTTTCGAGAAGGTCGATCGCCGTCAGGGCCAAGACTTTCGCTGCGTTGTGCGCGCCTTTGTAGCCGATGGTCGAGCCGCTGGCCGCCACCGCTTGCCAGGAATGGGCCGAGGTGCCCGGCGCCCATGTGGCGGTGCGGACCCCTGCCGTGGGCACGGTGATGGAAACGTCGCCGACATCGGTGGAGCCATAGCCGAGGCCGACGGCGTAGGGTTGGATCTCCTCTTGGCTGCCAAAGGGCAGGGTCGGATTTTCGTGGCTTTCGTGCAGCGCGCGGGCGAAGGCCTCTTCTTCCGCGGTATACTCGACGCCGCCGACCTCGCGCAGGTTCTTGTCCATCAACTGGGCCAGGGTTTCATTAACGAGCAGCGGTTGATTGCCGTGAATAATTTCCCAATCGAGCCCGGTGCCCGTGCCTTCGGCCGCGCCCATGGCGGCCGCCTCGACGCGTTTCCAGATCTCCTCGACCATGCCCGCCTCGGGATGGCGCACATAATAGAAGACCTCCGCAAAGTCAGGGACCACGTTCGGCGCCCTGCCGCCGGCAGTGATGACTTAATGGATCCGCGTCTCCTGGGGCACGTGCTCGCGCATCAGATTCACCATGAAATTGAAGTCCTCGACACCGTCGAGCGCGGAGCGGGCCCGGTCCGGCGCGCCGGCGGCATGGGCGGAGACGCCGCGGAAACGGAATTTCGCCGAACGGTTCGCCAGGCTGGAATTGGCGGCCGCCGAGTTCTCATCGTCGGCATGCCAATGGAGGGCGATGTCGACATCGTCGAAAAGCCCGTCCCGCACCATGTAGACCTTGCCGCTGCCTCCCTCTTCGGCCGGCGTGCCGTAGAGCCGCACAGTGCCGGCGGCCCCCGTACGCAAGAGATAGTCCTTCACGGCGATTGCCGCGCCGACCGAGCCAGCGCCGAACAGATTATGGCCGCAGGCGTGACCGGCCAGCTTGCCGCGGATCGGCGAGCGGGTGGCGACGGCGTCTTGGTTGATCCCCGGCAGGGCGTCGAACTCGGCGAGGATCGCGATCACCGGTCCGCCGTTTCCGTATTCCGCAACGAAGGCCGTCGGAATGCCGGCGACGCCCGTGTCGATCTCAAACCCCTCCGCAGCGAGCGTCTCCTGCAATAGCTGTGTCGACCGCTCTTCCTGGTAGCCGACTTCGGCGAAGTCCCAAAGTTGTTGGGCGATATCCGCGGTTTGGTCATAGCGGCCATCGAGGAATTCGATCGTGGCGGGATCGGCGGCGGCGGGCGCTGCGAGAGCGAGGCCGGCGGCGAAGGCGCTCGCGAGAGCTGTGCGCATGGATGAAGCTCCTAACTGGCTTGCACGTGAGCGTAGGGCCCGCGCGGTCCGCCGTCTACTCCGTAGCCGCGGCCATGGGGAAAGCTTGCGCCCCTTGGATCAGCCGCGGCCGCGCCCCCGTCGGCCCGCCGCCCCGGCTGATGATCTCGCCGGCCACCATCGTCGCCGTATAGCCGCTCGCGCGGCGATGTCGTCCACGCCGGATCCCCGTGCCGCTCCAATGTCTGCGATGCGGCCGTCCGCCACGGCGATGTCCGCCTCGAGCGACGCGCTCCCCAGTCCGTCGATCAGGGTTCCGTTTCGAGTGACGGGGTCGTAAGCGGCCATCGCACCCTCCCGTTTTGTGTTTTCGGCGGCAGGTTTAAGCGAAGCTGCGGTGTCGAGCCGATTGCCCTCGCCGCGCGGCTCGGCCAACTTGGTCGAGACGTGATTTGGAGACCGCCATATGCTTCACCGTCTTCTCGCCGCCTTGATCGGCGGGTTCGCCGTCGCTGGGCCCGCCGCCGCCCAAACGACCCTGTCCGCCGAGGAGGCGGCCATCGTCGCGCGGGTGGAAGCGAATGCGGAGGCGGCGCTCGATGTCTTGGAGACGTCGGTGAACATCAATTCGGGAACCCTGCATCCCGAGGGCGTGCGCGAGGCGGGCGCCCACATGGCGGCGGCGTTTGAGGCCATCGGATTTGCGACCGAATGGATCGACCTTCCCGATGAATTGGAGCGGGGCGGCCACTTCAAGGCGCGGATTGATGGGGACGAGGGCAACCGGCTTCTCCTCATCGGCCATCTCGACACGGTGTTTCCGCCCTGGAGCCCGTTCCAGACGTTTCGACGGGAGGGCGATATCGCTTACGGCCCCGGCGTGGCGGATATGAAGGGCGGCAATGTGGTCGTGCTTTTCGCCCTCCGCGCGCTTCACGAGGCGGGCGTGTTGGAGGGGGCGGACATCCAAGTCCTCTTCACGGGCGACGAGGAGAAACCGGGTCAACCAGTGGCGATCGCCCGCGCCCCTTTGCTGGCGGCGGCGGCGGAGGCCGACGTCGCCTTGAACTTCGAGGGCGGCCAGGAAGGCGTGGTTGTTACATCTCGGCGCGGCAGCTCGTCTTGGCGGCTGACGACCCGTGGCCTGCGCCGGCATTCGAGCGGGATCTTCTCCGAGGAGGTCGGCGCGGGAGCGGTGTTTGAAATGGCGCGTATTCTCAATGCGTTTTACGAAGAGCTCGCGCCCGAAGACTATCTCACCTTTAATCCCGGCGTCATCGTGGGCGGCACCCAAGTCGATTACGATCCCAACGTGAATAGCGGGACGGCGTTCGGCAAAACGAATGTCGTTGCGCAAGAGGTGACGACCCATGGCGGGCTGCGCTTCATCTCCGAGGCGCAGAAGGAGGCCGCCCGAAACCGGATGCGGGCGATCGCCGGGCAGAATCTGCCGCACACGTCCGCAGAGATCGAATTCTTCGACTCCTACCCCGCCATGACGCCGACGGCGGAGAACGCAGCGCTCTTGAAGCTCGCGTCCGAGGCCAGCCAAGCGCTTGGGCTGGGCGCGTTGACGGGCAATGATCCAGCGCGCCGGGGGGCCGCCGACATCTCCTTCGTCGCCCCGATCATGCCGGCGGCGATGGATGGGCTTGGCGTCCTGGGCCGAGGCGCCCACTCCGAGGAGGAGTTCATGGAGATCGCCTCCCTCGAGGCGGCGACGAAGCGCGCGGCCCTAATGATCTATCGGCTGACGCGCAGCGATGCGCCGCGGTTCGAGCGATCGCCGGTTGAAACGGATGAACCGGCCGCAGAATGACCTGCGCTGAAAAAGCGAGAAAAACAAAACGTTATCGACCGGCATTTTGATAAGTCTTGCAGCGCGCGGCCCGCCGCGCTTAAAAGAACCGAAGGTTATTAACCTTATTTCGGGGCTACGGAGCGACACCCATGAGCAAGTCTGACACGCGCCAAGATCTTCTGACCAAACTGTCGAAGAACCTCGTTTACACCACGCCGGCCATGGTTTTGGTGGCTGCGGGCTGCGCCAGCGCCGGGCCGACGTTCGGGGCCCAGGCCGATGCGGCGCCGGCGGCGACCGCCGCTGCGGCCGACGATGCAGCTGAAGCGACGGCGGACGTCGCCGAGGCCGACGCCGAAGACGATTACAGCGAGGCGGAAGCCGAGGGCGAGGGCGAGGCCGAGTCCATCGACTACGATGCGAGCGAAGCGGAAGCCGAGGGCGAGGGCGAGGCCGAAGCTGAGTCAGTCGATTATGACGCCAGCGAGGCCGAGGCTGAGGCCGACTATGACCACAGCGAAGCGGAAGCCGAGGGCGAGGCCGAAGCTGAGTCAGTCGACTATGACGCGAGCGAGGCCGAGGCTGAGGCCGACTATGACCACAGCGAAGCGGACGCCGAGGGCGAAGCAGAATCAGAAGCCGAAGCCGAAGCGACCTAGGGCCGGCGCAATCGGATCATGATAAGTTAGCGCCGGTCGCCTTATCCGAGGCGGCCGGCGATTTCTTTAATTGCGACGGGTTCAAGCGTCGGATAGTCGAGCCGTATCGCGGGCGCCGCGGCGGCCCAGGCCGCCAGTCGCTCAACCTCCCCAACGGTCGCCGGCGCAGTCTCTCCGCGGGCTGCATAGAGCGCCGCAAGCGCCTCTTGCGCTGAGATGTCCGTGGCCTCCGCAGGTCGCCCGTTGCGGCGGCGCGGAATGATTAATCGATCGATCGGAACGATGCTCTCGGCGGGCTGCGCCATTGTTTCGAGCGCGCCGATCGAGCCGTCCGGCCATACATGGTTGAGCTCGTTCCGCGCCGCGGGGCGTCGCGCCGGCGCGGCCAATCCGCGCGCCGATCCCGGCCGTTCCAACGCCACTCCGGCGCCTATCGAAGCGATCCCCCAAAGCGCGGCGATTGCGAGGCCGGGGCCGGCCCAGTCTCCGGCCCCCCAAGAGAGGATCAAACCCGTCTCTCCGCTGGGCAGCGGAAGAATTAATCCCATTAAGACCGGCGCCCCCAAACGCTGCGAGGCGCCGGCAAGCAAATGGTTCAGCAGGGCCGGGCCCAGCCCGGCCGCCGAAACGTCCGCCGAGATCACGTTCGGGCCCTCCGCCAGCGCATAGCGCGGCCGGGACTCGACCACGCTGATCGTTCGGTTCGGCGTCGAAGACGGCGCCCCGAAGGCGGCGAGCCAACGGCCAAGGCCCGGGGCGCCGAGCTGCACCCGAGCCGAAGCGCCTGCGACGGAGATGGCTTGCTCGTCAACCCATCCCGGCTTTTGGCGCGGCTTTGGTTCGGGCTCTGAGCCCCCGCCCCGCGGACGCAGCCAGCCCTTCGCCGCCCAGCCGCCGATCGCATTCCAAACCTCCCGCCGGACGGCGTCGGCCGGACCGGCGGCCGCCCCCGCAAGTTCACCTGCGATCGTGTCGACAGATACGCCATCGCTCGCCTGCAGCCAGATGACGGCGGCCGTCTCGTTGAGGGCGGCGAGTTCGCCGGATGCGGGATCATAGAGGCTGAGCGCGCCTTCAGCGATGATCTCGCGGACATGGGCGCGCTCGAACAGCGGGGCCGTCCCGCCGGCGGCGAGGTGGTCCGCCAGCCGCGGGACAGGTAGGATGGCGAGCCCGCCCTCGACATCGGAGCCGGGCGCGATGGATTGAAACCGCCCCCGAGCGGCCGCCTCCCGCTCCGCCCGCGCATTCGGATCGTTCGGTCGCGGGTCCGTATCGTTGAGCCCGACAAGAGAGACAAGGTCCCGGATCAGCTCCGTCTTCACCCGCCGTTCATCGATCCCGCCATGGTCGGGCGCCGCGCAGACATCGAGCGACGGGCTGAGATTGCATTCGAGAATCCACGGTTTCAGATCGGCGTCGACCATGCAGTCGAAGCCGAGCAACTCATAGCAGCCGCAAAGATCCGCGCCCGTTCGGGCTGAGCGCGCTCGCATCTCCTCCCGCGCCGCGGCGACCGAAAGCGCCAGCATATCGCGGATCCGGGCGAACAACGCCGCATCGTCGGCCCCGCCCTGACGCAGCCAGCGCCGATAGTCGGCGAAGGTGATGAACACCACGGGCCGTTCGGCGGCTTCGTTCTTGGCGTTGATGTCTGGATTGGTGAGATAGGCGAAGGGATTATCGAGCGCGTCGGCGCCGTAATCCTCGGAGGCGAGCTTTATGAAGCCTTCGTCATAGAAGTAGGCGCGCAGCGGCTCGACCGAGGTCACCGCCACATAGCATCGCAGAACATACTTCCGCCGCTCATAGAGGTGCGGGCGATCGAGATAGGCCTGGACCATCCAATCGTCGCCTTTGGGCGCGTCGGCGGCGTCCTTTAGAAGTTCGATCCCCCGCCCGCGCGAGAGCCGTTTCGGTTTCTTCAGCCACAAAGCATCGGGATCGGCGGCGGCTGCGCGCTGGAGATCGTGGTAGCGCTCGGGCATCGCATAAACGGTGGGAAAGAAATCGTAGCGCGCGGCCAAGGGATGGCCCGCCGCCCGGTCTCGCGCCGCAGACAAGGTCTCGTAAAGCCGGCTCTTCACCGTCAGGGCCGCGTTGCCGGGCAGATGATTGATTGATTGTCCGGGCCTTAGCGCTCGGAACTGCGCGGGAGCGGGCATGCCGACCCGCCAACAGGTCGTCCAATCCTCTTCGCCGCCCCTCGACCAAAGATCCGGGTTCAGCGCCTGGACGAAGAATTCGTTTTGGTCGCCGCCTCCGTTCGCCAGCCAATAGCGGCGCTTTGTCTTGATGGCTGAGCCCATGGTCAAGGATCCAAGGAATTAAAAGCGTCTTTCTTCGGAACGTTTTGGCGAGGTTGCGCATAGCCGGCAAGCGTACGCAAAAAATGCGGCGCTTCATGGGTGTGCGTGAGGAGGCGCAGATGCGCGCTTTAGATGTTTCTAAGTTTTTTTCGCGCAAAAGTTGCTCCACTGAGCGAGAGCCTTGGAGCACTGCCATGCAACGACCCAACTGGTTTCCAGGCGAGATGGCCGCGGTTTGGCGGCTGATCGATCGTCTTTCGGGCCTGCCCGCCGATGCGACTTCGCCGGAACGCTATAAAGCGCGCGCGATCTTGATTTGGGGCGTCGCCGTCGGGGCCGCCGGCGTCGTTATGGCGTTTCTCAGCTCCGCCATTCCCTATGCCAACACGACCAACGTGGCGGCCATCTACATTGCCGTAAGCGGGGTGTTGTCCTCTATATTGGTTCTCCGGCTGACCTTGAGCCCGCAATTGGCCGGCCTGTTGCTCTCGGTCTCCGTCGCCGGCGGATTGATGACGGGGCCGGTCTTCTCCGACGGCATTTATTCAGCCAACCTCCATCTCATCACGGCGTCGCCGGTTATCTTCGGGTTCTTGGTGAGCGATCGGGCCTGTTTCCGTTATACTCTGTTTCTTCTGGCTTATTTCCCGCTTCTCACCGTTTACGGACCAATGCCGGCTTATCTTTCCGCCGACACGGCCCTGCGGCTCGGCTTGATCAACAGCCTCACCCATATGATCGGAGCTTTAGGCTGCGGGCTTGCGACCGTGGCGTTCGCGATGTCCAGCCGGCACGCGGTTCGGCTCCTCTCCGACGCCCGAACGAAAAGCGACGCAAACGCCAAAGAGGCCGACTTCGCCCGGCGCCGCTTCGAAGACTTCGTCGAGGTGGGCTCCGATTGGCTTTGGGAGACCGATCGCAATCACCGGTTCGAGTTCGTCGCGGGCCGCTTCGTCGACCTGGCGGCGCGGCGCCCGGATTCCTTTCTCGGCGTCAAGTTGGACGAGGTGCTGACCTTCCGCCGCCGCGACCGGGACCGTTTGGATGACGCGCTGGATCGTCGGACCTATTATGACGGGGTCACCGCCCGCTTTGTCGACGAGGGCGGCGAGGCCTACATTATCGATCTCAGCGCCAAGCCGATGTTCGACGATACAGGCCGCTTTCGCGGTTACCGCGGCGTCGGCCGCGATGTCACAGCCCGCGTCCGGGCCGAAGCGCAAGCCCGGTTCCTGGCCCGGTACGACAAGCTGACGGGCCTTGCAAACCGGCGGGCGTTCAACGCCCATCTCGAGTCTCTGTTCGAGCGGCCCCGGGCCGACGGCGGCGGTCTTGCGCTGATGGCGATCGATCTCGACGGGTTCAAGGAGATCAACGACGCCTACGGACACCAGGCTGGCGACGCCGTCTTGCAAATCGCCGCGTCCCGTCTGCGCGCCTGCCTGCGAAAGGGCGACATGGCCGCCCGGCTCGGCGGCGACGAGTTCGCGCTGTTGACCGACGGCCACTCCGCCGACAGCGCCAGCATGAAAATCCTCGCCGCCCGCGTCGTCGAGCTCTTGGCCGAACCCTATCCCTATGAAGGGCTCGAATTGCGCATATCGGCGTCGGTCGGGCTCGCCCATTATCCGACGGACGCTGTGACGGCCGAACAGCTGATGAGCTTCGCCGACCTGGCGCTCTACGACGCCAAGAATGGCGGAAAGAACCGGTGGCGCGTGTTCCAGCCGGCTATGGAGCAGGCGGTGCTGCGCCGGCGACGGCTTGAGTCGGACCTTCGCAAGGCGTTGGAGGACCGGGCGCTTACTGTCAGCTATCAGCCGCAATTCTGCTTGCGGACCGGCGACGTGGTCAGCCTCGAGGCGCTCGTTCGTTGGGTCCATCCTGAGCTC
>CAYYNG010000024.1:0-4626 GCA_964472435.1 uncultured Hyphomonadaceae bacterium
CACCCTCCCCTTGTGCGCCGGCGCCGAGCGCCCGAACCGCTACCCCGAACCGATCACGGCCCAAGCCTATCTGATGGAGCGCCTCCGCGAGATCGGACTCGTGAAGGCATGAGGACCAAAACGAGGACCTACGGCGCGGCGCTTGCGGCTGTTCTGCTGGCAGCGTGCGGGCCCGAACCCTCGGCGCGATTGCAGGCGTCCGAATCGGCTCGCGCGAAGCGGTGCGCCTGCCCTAGGCGAACTCGAACGTGTTCACCTCGTCCTCGCCCGCGACGCGCACCGGCGCGCCGACGGCCGAGGCGTCCTCGCGCAGGCGCGCCATGGCCGATGGCGCGGCGCGGGCGAGGAAACGCATATCGTGCTCGGTTCGCCCCACGGCGATGCCGGCGACTGGGCCCTCTTTGCCGTGCACGACCGTATAGGTTTCAAGCCGTCCCGTCTCCGGCGATAGATCCAAAGCGACGCAAGGGTCGGCCGGCGTCGCCATGGGCGCGATTTCCGGGATCGTCTCAGGCTTCAGGGTCGAATAAACCCCCGCCGCCTCTTTCGACATCCAGCCGCCATTGGCCAGCACGAGGCCGAACGCGCCCGGGGCGCTGCGTAAGCGGTCCGCGACGCTGGCGACGCCATGGAGGGAGTAATTGTTCCCCGGGCCCCCGAAATAGGGCAGCCCGCCTGTGACGGTCAGCGGCCGCGGATCGGTCCGCCAATCGATCCCCAGCGCCTCGGTCGAGGAGAACACCGCGCACGGAAAGCAGGAATAGAGATCGAAGACATCGATCTCCGACGCCGCCTTGCCCGCGGTCTCGAGCGCCCGGCCCAGCGCTTCGCCCATGGCCCATGATCCATCAAGGCGCGGCCGTTCGGAGATGAACCGGTCCTGCGCCTCGCCGCCGCCATGGAGATAGACCCGCTTGGCGCGCCCGACGCCCAACTCGTCGGCCTTCGCCTCCGAGGTCAGGATCACGGCGGCCCCCTGGTTCACCCCGTCTTGGGCGACGTGCCAGCGCAGAAAAGGGTCTGCGAGCTCGAAGTTGTCTTTCGATGGCGTCTCCAGAAACTCGACCGACCGTCCAGTCTGAAACTGCGCGTAAGGGTTCGTCGCGGCGACATCCGCGAATGTCGTGAAGAGTTCCGACATGACGTGGCGATGGGCCGACCGCCCCCGCCCCTCGCGCGCCGCGATCGCGTTTTCGAAGAGCGCGTAGAAGATGGCGGGCGTCACCAGCCCGTGCTTGACCTCGGACCGGCTCAGCAGATCCCGCCCGTCCATGCCGCGGTCTTCGAAGTCCCGGTCGTCGCCGTCGGTCCAGTCGAGCTCCACGCCGTTGCGCCGGGCGCCGCGTTCGGCGCGTAAAGCTTCGGCGCCGGCGATCATAGCCATTTCGAGCTCGCCCGAAGCGATCCGCGCGGCCATTTCGTGGACAAGTTGCTGCGGCGACTGTCCGCCGACTTTCGAATAGACGGCTGTCTTCGGCGACGCGCCGATATCGCGCGCCAAGGTCCAGGGATAGTTCGTGTTCCGACCCCAGGGGGCCGGCGCGCCGGGCGTTGAATCCGGGAAGACGCGGACCACCGCGATCGCGTCGATATGCTGGGCCAAGCCGGCGAGCCCCGTGTCTGAGACAGCGGCTTTCGCCGCATCGACCATCATGCTCAAAACCGACGGCGCGCCATCGACGCCTTGGGTCCCGTTCCATTGGCTGACGGACTGGCCGACGCCGATCAGCACCGGGGTAAGATCTCTCGACATGCCGCGTACCCTCGCTCGTCGCCTTTACCTTAGCGTCAGGTTTAGGGTCGCTCCCGCGGTGCGATCAACCGTGACGCTGCGGCAGGCTTCAGCGCGGCGGCTTAATGGGCGCGGAACCAATCGGGCTGTTTGAACGCAAGCCCCAGATCCTGAGCGACCGCCGCATGGGCGATGGCGCCCTCCGCCACTGTTAATCCGCCCGCCAGGTGCGGGTCGTCGTTCAGCGCCCCGCGCGGGCCCTTGTTCGCGATCGCGAGCACGAAGGGAAGCGTTGCGTTGTTGAGCGCGTAGGTCGAAGTGCGTGGCACGGCGCCCGGCATATTGGCCACGCAATAGTGCAGGATGCCGTCCACCTCGTAGATTGGATCCTCGTGCGTCGTCGCACGCGAGGTTTCGAAACAGCCGCCCTGATCGATGGCGATATCGACGAGCACCGCGCCCGGCTTCATCGTCTTCAGCATCTCGCGGGTGACGAGCTTCGGCGCGGTGGCGCCCGGGATCAGGACGGCGCCGATGACGAGATCAGCCTCCTTCACCGCGTCTTCGATGCTGACCGTAGTGGAGTACATGGTCTTTACAAGACCGCCGAACTGGGCGTCGAGTTCGGCCAGCCTGGGATTGGACCTGTCGAAGATCGTCACATCAGCCCGCATGCCCACGGCGATTTCGGCGGCGTTGGTTCCGGAAACGCCGCCGCCCAGGATCGCAACCTTCGCTGGCGCGACGCCCGGCACGCCGCCAAGGAGGAGGCCCCGGCCCCGTTTCGTGCGCATCAAGGCCCACGCGGCGACCTGCATGGACATGCGGCCGGCGACCTGGCTCATCGGCGTTAGAAGCGGCAAGCGGCCGTCCCGATCGGTCACGGTCTCATAGGCGATGGCGAGGGCGCCGGATTTGATCAGCCCGTCCGCCTGGACGGGGTCGGCGGCAAGGTGCAAATAAGTGAAGAGGGTATGCTCCGCCGTCAGCCGCGCACATTCCTCCGGCTGCGGCTCCTTCACCATCACGATCAGCTCCGAAGCGCGGAAGACGGCGTCGGCGTCCGAGAGGATCTCCGCCCCCACCGCGCGATAATCCTCGTCGGCGAAGCCCGAGCCAAGCCCCGCGCCGGCCTCGATGGCGATGTTGTGGCCGGCCTTGATCAATTCGAGACAGCTCTCCGGCGTCAGCCCGACACGGCTTTCCTGCTGCTTGATCTCCGTGGGTACGCCGATCCGCATCGCACCGCCTTTCTTGCAAGAGCCATATGCAATCAGCTCAGTTCTTAGAAGGTTTCTCCCTTTAGGCTAGCGGCGTCGCCGGGCCAAGCCTTCGGCGATAATAAGGGCCGCCGCTCCGACTGGAAGAGCGGCGGCCCGATGCGCGTGTCACGGTCCCCAATGGTCGGCCCCGGCCGCGCCCTGGCGGCGACGGTTCAGAAGCTCCGCGAGATGGTGAAGACGCCCGTCGAAGGGTTGCCATCGAGGAAGCTGCCCACGATGTCGGGATCAAGCGCGTCGGTCGCGATGAAGCGGCCATCGAGATCAAAGCCCAGAACGCTCGCGGTCACGCCGACGCCGTAGTGGATATAATCCTCGAAAGAGGATTCATCGGCGTCCGCGTCGTCGAAGAATTCGAGATAGGCCGCGCTGCCGCTGGCCACAAAGGAGATGTCCTGGCCGAAAACATTGATGCTGCCGAGCGGAATGCCGACGGAGATTTCCGTGTGGAGCGAGTCCCCCGCCTCGAAATAGTATTCGGGCGACCAGGCGCTGGTGATGCCAAGATCCAGGAACCCGAAGGCGGTGTAGTCGAAGCCAAGGCTGAGTTCGAAATAATCCTGCTGAAACGACTCGAAGAAGACGTCGCCGGGCGTCAAGCCGGCCTCGATGGGATCGATCAGCAGGTCGGGCGATGGCTCCGGCACGAAGATGTCGTCGCCGTCCTGCGGCGCGCCGGGATAGAGATAGTAGAGCGCCTGCACCGTTACGCCGACAGGGCCGAGGCTGGGCGTATATCCGACATAGAAGTCCAACTCGACGCTTGCGCCGTCGTTTTCCTGCTCGCCGGTGAAGGGATTGACGATCTCGTCGTTGAAATCGACGGTCGATCCCCAGATGCCGGCATAGAACAAATCGCTCGCCCAATCGATGCTGCCCTGGACCGCAGCGTCCGTGCTCGACTGAGAAATGCCGCGGAAGGTGTAGTCGGTGGTGAAGGCCACCGATGCGGAGAAGTTTCCGCCAAGGAAGTGCGGCTCGTCCTCATCTTGAGCGAACGCCGCGCTTGAAAGGGCGGCCGCCGCCGCCAGCGTTGTGATAAACCTCATAGTCTATTCCCATATTCGAACACGCCGGTCGGCGGCGCTCGACGCGAGGGGGCGGCGTTTTCGCGGGATTGGCTATTTTGCTGCGCCGCATCGTTTTGGATCGGCCGCGTTTGCCGCATCCGCGTGCAGGAAAAACGGCCGGTGACCACGAAGCGTGCGAAAACACCTCGACCAGCGAAAAGACCTGCCTTGTTGCGCCTTTGCCACGGTTCCCTAGGGGCAAGATTTGCCTATCTCGCCGTGAGAGGCGCGAACCCTAAGTGCGCGCCGGCGTCGACGAGCATGGTCTCGCCCGTCACGTGGCGCGCGGCGTCGCTGATAAAGAAGAGCGCGCCATCGGCGATGTCGTCCGGCCCGCTCGCGGCCTTGAGCGGCGTCGCGTTCTCCACCGATGCGCGGAGGGCGAGATACTTCTCCTCCTCCATATGGTCTTTGAACCAGCGCGTATCGATATAGCCGGGACAAACGGCGTTTACGCGGATCGCCGGCGCCAAGGCCCGGGCGAGGGACAGCGTCATCGTGTTCATCGCGCGGCTGGGCAATCTGTTCACGCCGCCGGCCTCGG
>CAYYNG010000024.1:4636-11283 GCA_964472435.1 uncultured Hyphomonadaceae bacterium
CGTCAGCGTGTTCAGCGCGCCTTTGGTTGCGGCATAAGCGACCGAGGATCCGATCCCCGTCACCCCGGCGATGGAGGAGACGTTCAAAACCGCGCTCGCCCGACCTGTGGCCGCGTACGCCGCGCGCAACACATCCTCGCACGCCTGGACCATGAGAAACGGCCCTGCGACGTTGACCGCGTAGGTGTCCATGAAATCCGCCTTGGTGAGCGCCCCGAGTTCGGCGTGATTGGGCGCGCGGCGCGTGATCCCGGCATTGTTCACCAAAATGTCGAGCCCGCCCCAGGCGGCGGCCGCTTCGGCGAGATTGGCGCATCCGGTCGCTTCGGACACATCCGCCTGCACCAGCTGGGTGCGAACGCCCAAAGCTTTGCACTCAGCAAGGGTTTCTTCGGCCTCGGCTTCACTGCGCGTGTAATTGATGATCACGTCTGCTCCGCGCTCGGCGAGCTTCAGCGCCATCGAGCGGCCGAGCCCCGTCGCCGACCCCGTGATAAGGGCCGCCCGCCCCACCAAATCCTTCGCATGCGCCATGATGCGCCTCCCTAGTTATCTGGTTCGAAGCCGTAATGGGCCGCTCGATCAATCGCGGCGGGCGACGCCTTCCAGAACCGCGCGACGGCCGCTGCGCAGCACGAGCTTATCTCCGATTTTCAGTTCGGGAACCGCATCGCCGGCCTCGGTCGAGAGGTGGTGATCCACTCGATCGCCAGAAACCTTGACCCATTGGTTCAAGGGCGCGCCGTTGACCAGCCATTCGAGGCTTGAATGGGCGGCGGCGTCGAGACCCCGAAGTTCGATCTCGCAGACGCGCACGCCGTTCGAGTATTCTGTGTATTCGATCTCTCCACGCCCCTCGCCGGAAAGATCGGCTTCGATTTCCAACGTCTTGCGCGGACGCGGCACCGGGCATGCATCGGCCCCGGAAAGCAAACGAGACAAGAACTGAAACATCGGCCATCCCCTCGGATTGAAGACAACCATAACGGGCGCAAGTCAGCATCAAGTTGAAGACGATCTTGAAATCACGCCCTCCCCGCATCCCGCTGGTTAACCAAACCCAGCCCATGCTGCGGATGCGCGATTGGCGGGCGAGGCGAACGACGCCATAAGAGCGCCCATTGCGCCGGGAGATCCCTCATTGAGCATCGTCTTAGTCCTTATCGGACTTGCGCTATTATTCATCGGCGGCGAATCGTTGGTGCGGGGATCGGTGGGCCTTGCGCGCCGCCTCGGGGTTTCGGAGCTCGTGATCGGGCTCACTCTGATCGGATTCGGCACGTCGGCCCCCGAGCTGATGACTAGCATCCGCGCCATCAACCAAGACGCCGTCGGCATCTCGGTGGGCAACGTCACCGGCTCGAACATCGCAAACACGCTCTTGGTCTTAGGCGTCGCCGCCATGATCGCGCCCATCGCGACGAAGCCGAGAGCGGTGGCGCGGGACCTCGCAGTCATGGCGGCGGTGACGGCGCAGTTCTGCGCTTTGGTCTTTTTCGACCTTTTTGATCGGTGGGTCGGCGTCCTGCTCGTCGCCGAACTCGTCGCCTATCTGCTCGCGTCGCTTTGGCTTGATCAAAGAGATGACGCGACCGAGGCGTTTCATGTCGAGGAGGGCGAAGCAGTCGAGGGCCCTTCGACGCTCGCCGCCGGAGCGGCCTATTCCGCAGCCGGTTTGGCGGGGGTTCTTTTGGGCGCGCGGATCTTGGTGGACGGCGCCGTTGATTTGGCGGCGGCGATCGGGGTTTCGGAAACGGCTATCGGGCTCTCCATCGTCGCCATCGGCACCAGCCTGCCCGAACTCGCCACGGCCTCCATCTCGGCGTTCAGAGGCAAATCCGATGTCGCCTTGGGCAATGTCATCGGTTCCAATATTTTCAACGTCCTCGGCATTATCGGCGTCACAGCGATCGTCCATCCGTTCAGCCTGCTCCAGGGCGGCGACGGCGTGGCGCGCGGAGCCTTCGAGTGGGGCGAGGTGCTCGACAGCGCGACGCCCGGAGCCGGCAATCTCTTGAATTGGAGCGATGTCGGCGCCCTCGTTTTCTCCGCGGCGTTGGTTGCGCTCTTCATCTCCACCGGCAAGCGCATCGCGCGATGGGAGGCGGCGATCCTCCTGCTTGGCTATGGGCTCTACATGGCGCTGGTTTTCAAGTAGGCCGGGCGGATGACCGACAATCCGATCTACAAGAATCTTGATCAGCTCGGCCGGCGGGTCGACGCCCCCGCCCGCCCGGAAGACGCCGTGTTGGACCGAGTTCCGAACCCGCATGCCGGCGAACTCTATCTCGCCCGTTTCGCCGCACCGGAATTCACCTCGATCTGCCCTGTGACGGGTCAGCCGGATTTCGCCCACCTCGTTATCGACTATGCGCCAGCCGAATGGCTCGTCGAGTCTAAGAGCCTGAAACTCTTCCTTGCATCGTTCCGCAACCACGGCGCCTTCCACGAGGATTGCACCGTCTATGTCGGCAAACGGCTGGCCGAGACCCTCGCCCCGACGTGGCTGCGCATCGGCGGATACTGGTACCCGCGCGGTGGCATTCCGATCGACGTTTTCTGGCAGACCGGCGCGCCGCCCGACGGGCTCTGGCTGCCGGACCAAGGCGTCGCGCCCTATCGCGGCCGGGGCTGACCCATCGGCGTTGATCGGACGGACGTCCCGTTGATGTTCCCGTCCCGCCCGGCCGCAGGGAGCTTTGTTGCGCCAGACGCGTGAATCGCTAGGGTGCGGGCATTGAAGGATAAAGGAGCGCCCCATGGAGCGGGAAGAGACGCTGCGCCTGGAGGCGTACCTGAAGGAAAAGCTGCACCCGGGACTGCGCCTCGTGCCACGCGACAAGACCGATGATTCGGTCGAGGTTTATCTCGGCGCCGAATTTCTGGCGGTGGTCTATAAGGATCAGGACGAGGGCGAAACCTCCTACCAGTTCCAAATGACGGTCCTGTCGGAGGATCTCGCCGGCGCATGAGCCCTCGATCATGCTGCTGACAGCCGAAAACCTTTCAAAACGCTTCGGTGCGGTCCAAGCAGTTCAAGACGTTTCATTCGAGCTGGACGCTGGGGAAACGCTGGCGCTCATCGGCGCATCGGGATGCGGCAAAACAACGACGCTGAAAATGCTCAACCGGCTGATCGAGCCGGATGTCGGCCAGGTCCGGCTGGGCGGCGCCGAGGCGCACGAGATGGACGCCCATGTCTGGCGGCGACGGATCGGATACGTCATCCAGAACGCCGGGCTGTTCCCCCATTGGACCGTGGCCCGGAACGTGGGCGCGACGCCCCGGCTTCTCGGCTGGGAAGAGGAGAAGATCGACGAGGCCGCATCGCGGCTGCTGGAGATGGTGGGGCTGCCGGCCGCCGAATACGCTGAACGCACGCCGGACGCGCTCTCGGGGGGGCAGCGCCAGCGGGTCGGCCTCGCCCGCGCCCTGGCCGGAGAGCCGGATCTTCTCTTGATGGACGAACCCTTTGCGGCGTTGGATCCACTCACAAAGGACGGGTTGATCGACGATGTCGCCGCGCTGCGCAGCGAGATCGGTTTCGCGGCCGTCATCGTCACCCACGATTTTTCTGAAGCGCTGCGGTTCGCAGACCGTGTGGCGGTGATGGACGCCGGCGGCATCGTTCAAATCGGCCGGGCGGAAGAGCTGATCGCGGCCCCGGCGGGCCACGCGGTGCGCGATCTGCTGGCCGCGCCGCGCCGGACCGCGGACGCTGTGGCCCGAGCCTTCGAAGCCGCGGAGGCGGGCGGCGATGTTCGCTGACGAATGGGCGACCTTTCCGAGCCGATACGCCGGCCACCTGTCGCTCTCGGCCAGCGCGATCCTCACCGGTTTGCTCGTCTCTGTCCCGCTTGGCGTTCTCGCCTCACGGTCCGACCGGTTCGGCGGGCCGATCCTCGGCGCGGCGAGCGTGGTGCAGACCATTCCAGGCCTCGCCCTCCTTGCGCTGATGGTGCCGCTATTGGGCGGGCGGATCGGCTTCTGGCCGGCTTATACGGCGCTTTCGCTCTATTCCGTGCTCCCCGTGCTTCGCAACACGATCGTCGGGCTGCGCGGGGTCGACGCCGATGTGCGGGAAGCCGCGTTGGGCGTCGGCATGACGGCGGCCCAGAGGCTGCGCGAGGTGGACTTGCCGCTGGCGGCGCCGGTGATCGTGGCGGGCCTCAGAACCGCATCGGTCTGGGTCGTCGGCGCAGCGACGCTGTCGACGCCCGTGGGGGCTGAAAGCCTCGGCAATTACATTTTCCAAGGCTTGCAGACGCGGAACTGGGGCGCCGTGCTGTTCGGCTGCCTCGTGTCCGCCGCCCTCGCCCTCGCCCTCGACCAAGTGATCGCGCAGTTCGAAACGGCGGCGCAGAACCGCTCACGTCGCCGGGCGGCCGTGGGTGCGGCGGGGCTCGCCCTCATCGCGCTGCCGACCCTGTTCAACCTCTCCGCTCCCGCGCCAGCGACGGGCGAGGGGTTCCGGGCCGGAACTGAGGGCGCCGCGCAAACCTTGGAAGGGCGGACGATCCGGATCGGGGCGAAGGCTTTCACCGAACAGTACATCCTTGCGGACGTTCTGAAACGGCGTCTTGAGGCGGAGGGCGCGCGCGTCGAGGTCCGCGACGGGCTCGGCTCGACCGTGGCCTTCGACGCGGCGGCGCGGGGCGAGATCGACATCTCCATCGATTACACCGGCACGGTCTGGGCGACGATCCTCAAGCGCGACGACCCGGTCCCGCGCGCGGTAATGTTCGCCGAAACGTCGGCGCACCTCCTTCGCGAGTACGACGTCTTAGCCTTCGCGCGCCTGGGGTTTGAGAACGCCTATGCGCTTGCCGTCTCTCAAGAAACCGCCGCCGCGCGGGGGTTGGTCGCAGTGCAAGACCTCTCGGGCGAGCGGCTGACCATCGCCTCGGACCCTGAATTCTTCGGCCGCCCGGAATGGGCGCGGGTGCGCGAGGCCTATGGGCTCGCGTCCCTGCGCACCCGCGGCATGGACTCCACCTTCATGTACGAGGCGGCGCGGAGCGGCGAGGTCGACGTGATCACCGCCTACACCACCGACGGCCGGATCGACGCCTACGACCTGGTCTTGTTGGACGAACCCGCCGGCGCGTTGCCGCCCTATGACGCGTTTTTGATCCTATCCCCCGAGGCCGCCGCGAACCGGGCGCTTCTCGAAGCCCTGGAGCCGCTGCGCGGGGCGATCAGCCAAGAGCTGATGCGCGCCGCCAACGGCAAGGTCGACCTGGACCGAGACAGCGTGGCGGAGGCCGGCGCTTGGCTTTACTCGCAACTGGCGGACGAATAGACGCCTAAGGCGTCGGTCTTTCATTCCACTCCAGACCGTCGCTTTGGGTCCTTGTTTGAGCGCAAGTATCTGTTCGCAAACCATGCCATTTGCTCCGAACTTGCTTTAGGCCACCTTCCGCCCTTGCTCATCGCCGAAGACCAGGCGCTCGACCTCCTTCGGCACGACCATCCAGATCTCGTCGAGCGTGCGTTCGATCTCCTCGAGCAGGCTTTGCGCCCGAGCGCTGCCGGTCGCGTTGCGATGCGCTTCCAGAAGCTCGGTGAACCCCGCCTGGTGGCGCGTTGCGAGGCCGGAAAGGCGGTGCCAACGGATCGAATCCGGATTGGCGACGTCTTCAAAGCAGCCCCTCGGGTCCCAAACGTAGGCGATCCCGCCCGTCATGCCGGCGCCGAAATTGTCGCCGACGGGCCCAAGGACCGCGACCTGGCCATTGGTCATGTACTCGCAACCATTCGCCCCGCAGCCCTCGACCACCGCGGTCGCGCCGGAGTTGCGCACGGCGAACCGCACCCCCGCCTGACCGGCGGCGAAAAGCTTGCCGCCGCTCGCGCCGTAAAGGCAGGTATTGCCGATGATGGTGTTTTCAGCCGCCTCGAACCGCGCACCCATCGGGGGGCGCAGAACGATGGTCGCCCCCGAAAGGCCCTTGCCGACATAATCATTGGCGTCGCCGATCACATCCAGCGTCAGCCCCTGGACCGAAAACGCGCCGAGCGACTGCCCCGCCGACCCCTCTAGCCGGACATGCAGCCGTCCCTCCGGCAGCTCGTCCTCCTCGAAGTTTCGAACGATCGCCGACGACGACCGCGCGCCGATCGCCCGCTGGGTGTTTCTCACATTATAGGCGAGCTGCATTTTTTCGCCGCGGCTGAAGAACGGCTCGGCGTCGCGAAGGATTTGGGCGTCCAAGGTGTCGGGGACCTCGTTCCGCCGGGTCGGATCGTAAGTGATCGCGCCCGCCTCATCGACGCGGACGAGGAGCGGGTTGAGATCCAGATCGTCCAGATGCGCCGCGCCGCGAGAGACCTGGGCGAGCAGATCGGTCCGCCCAATCGCCTCATCCAGGCTCTTTAGACCGAGACCGGCCAGGGTCTCCCGAACGTCTTCGGCGATGAAAGACATCAGATTCACCACCTTTTCCGGCGTGCCGGTGAACCGGGCGCGCAGTTCGGGGTCTTGGGTGCAGACGCCGACAGGACAGGTGTTCGAATGGCATTGGCGCACCATGATGCAGCCCATGGCGACGAGGCTGGCCGTGCCGATGCCGTATACCTCCGCCCCCAGCATGGCGGCCATCACGAATTCGCGCCCCGTGCGCAGCCCGCCATCGGTCCGCAGCGTC
>CAYYNG010000025.1:0-10642 GCA_964472435.1 uncultured Hyphomonadaceae bacterium
CGAGCAGGTGTTCCGGGAGACGCTGGGCTACGACCTCACCCGTCCGCAGGCTTAGGCCCCTGGCCGATGGCCCAGCGGAACGGCCGGATTTCGACGTCGCCGAAGAGGTCGGCCTTTACGTACGGGTCCTCGGCCGACCAGGCGCGCACCGCAGCTTCGTCGGGCAGGTCCAGCACAAACAGCGAGCCGGCGAAGGTTTCACCGTCCGCTTCGAACATGGGGCCGGCCATGGCGACCTTCTCTGCGTGCTGGGCGACCCACTCAAGATGGGCGGGGCGGTTCCGCATGCGTGTCTCAATCGCGCCGGGCTTGTCGCGAGCGATCATTAGAAAGAGCGGCATATCAGGCGAGCGCCTCCTCTTTGAACGGGCGGTGGAGCAGACTCTCCATTGCATCCCTAACGCTCGCGCGGTGATCCAGGATCGCGGCCACGGCGGCGCAGATCGGCATGTCGACGTTTTCGCGGGCCGCCAAGGCCAGGAGCGCGGGGGCCGTCTCGGCGCCTTCGGTCACCGCCATGCGTCCGCCGAGGATGTCTTCCGCCGCCCGCCCCTCGCCCAGCGCCTTGCCGAAGCTCATGTTCCGCGACTGCGTCGACGAGCACGTGAGCACCAGATCGCCGAGGCCGCACAGCCCCGCCAGCGTTTCCCGCCGCGCGCCCAGCGCCAGGCCCAACCGCGTCATCTCCGCGAACCCGCGTGCAATGAGGGCGGCGTGGGCGGACCGTCCGAGGCCGAGCCCCTCGGCGATCCCGCAAGCGATGGCCAGCACGTTCTTGACAGCGCCGCCCACCTCGGCGCCGGCCAGATCGTCGGTCCAGTAGGGTCGAAACGCCGGCCGTCCAATCGCGCGAACGAGGGCTTCGCCCAGGGCCCGATCGGCGCAGGCCAAAGTGACGGCCGTCGGCAGGCCCTTAGCGACGTCGGCTGCGAAGGACGGTCCGGACAAGACCGCCGGCCGCGCCTGGGGGACTGTCTCAGCCAAAACCTCCGCCATGAATTGCAAGGTCGATTGTTCAATCCCTTTGGCGCAGAGAAGCACCGGCGCCCCGCGGCGAATATGGCGGGCGGCATCGGTGAAGGCGGCGCGGGCGTGCTGCGCCGGGACGACGGCTAGAACCGCATCCGCCGCCGCCAAGACGCCCATATCCGTGGAGGCGTCAATAGGTGCGAACGCGACGCCGGGCAAGTAGAGAGGGTTTCCCCGCCCCGCTGACAACGCCTCGGCCACCTCGGGCTCCCGCGCCCAAACGCTGACCTCGCGGCCCGCCAGCCGGGCGTTGATCGCAAGCGCCGTGCCCCAGGCGCCGCCGCCGAGCACGCAAATGCGATTGAAGGAAACGTTGATCATTCAGCGACTTTCCCTAAACTCACCTTCCATGAGCGGAAAAACAGAGATCCGGCAGCGGATATTGGACGCTGCAATCGAGCGCATTCTACATTACGGGTACGCGAAAACCACCATGTCCGAGATCGCGAAAGACTGCGATATGTCGGCCGGCAACATCTATCGGTTTTTCGCCTCGAAGCTGGATATCGCCGAGGCGATGGCGCGGCGGATGAGCACCGAGGTGTTTCAAACCTATGCCGATATCGCACGCGAGCCGCTATCGGCTGTCGAACGCTTGAAAAAGCTCCACGATTTTGCTCTGGAGCGGACCTATAACGAGCTCGAAAAAGACGCGAAGATCCTCGAGGTGGCGGACGTCCTGAGCACTGAGCGCCCGCTGTACATGAACGAACAGCTCGCCCAAGAACGGATCTATATCGTTCAAATTCTCGAAGACGGCGTGGCGTCCGGCGAGTTTCAAGCCCTTTCCGATCCCGCCTACACCGCCGAGATGATCCAGTCGGCGACGATGAAGTTCAAGTATCCGCAACTCTTCTCCAGGCTCGACCTGCCCGCCCTTCGGCGGGAGCTCCACGGGGTCATCGACCTTCTGCTACGGGCCTTGCGATGCGGCGAGCCGGGCGCCAAGTCTGATTGTTGAATAATTTCGCAATCGTTCATTGATTATTGATCAGGATCTGCTACATAGATTGTGTCGGCGACGATCAACGCCGCCGGCCCCCTTTGGAGAAGATCGATGACCCACGCTGCTTCTGAAACCCGCCGCACGTTCACCGCGCTCTTGGCCGCCATCCCGGCGACGGCCACCGTGGTCGCCCTTACTGTCGCGATGTTCGGCTTGGTCGTTTAAGCCGTCAGCGGCCGACCCGTCAGGCTTTCGCGCCGCGCTGTCCGCCGCCATAGGCGGGCGCGCGGGCTGCGGCCGCCTCGTCCAAGGGCCACCGGGCCCGCGCAACGACCGTGAGATCGCCCCGGTCCCCGCGCAGAAACCGCTCCGCGCCGGCGAGCGCGATCATCGCCGCATTGTCTGTGCAGTAGCGCAGCGGCGGTGCGATCAGATCCGCACCGTGGGCATTGGCCGTCTCCGCCAACGCCGCTCGGATCGTCTCGTTTGCGGCGACCCCGCCCGCCACCACAAAGCGTTTAAAGCGGCCGCTCTCAAGGGCGCGGGCCGCCTTGATTCTGAGGATATCTGCCACGGCCGCCTGGAACGCGGCCGCGATGTCGGCCGTCCGCCGGGCGGTGAGCGGCGCCGCGGCCGCCGTGCGCGCGGCGGCGGTTTTGAGGCCGGCGAAGGACATATCAAGACCCTCGCGGTCTAATAGCGGACGCGGCAGCGCGATGGCTCCGGCATCGCCCGCACAGGCTGCGCGCTCCAGAGCCGGCCCGCCGGGAAAGCCGAGGCCGAGCGCTTTCGCCGTCTTGTCGAAGGCTTCCCCCGCCGCGTCGTCGATGGTCGTGCCGAGACGTCGGTAGTCGCCCAAGTCCCGCACGTCCAAAAACTGGCAATGTCCGCCCGAGACGAGCAGCAAGAGATATGGAAACGGGCAATCAGCGGCGAGGCGGGGCGAGAGGGCATGGCCCTCAAGGTGATTGATCGGCAGAAAAGGCGTTCCGGTTGCGAGGGCGAGCGCTTTCCCCGTCATCATGCCGACCATGACCCCGCCGATAAGGCCCGGCCCGCATGTTGCCGCGATCGCATCCATTTCGCCGAGCGAACAGCCGCTTTGGACCAGCGCCTCCGACACGATGTGATCAACCCGGTCCACATGCGCCCGCGCTGCGATTTCAGGCACCACGCCGCCATATGCCTTATGATCGGCGGTTTGGGATTGGACAATGTTCGAAAGGACCGTCGCCTGTGCGCCGTCGAGCCGCACCACGGCCGCCGCGGTCTCGTCACAGCTTGTTTCAATTCCGAGGACCTGGGCCACGCCCCGCACTTGCTCCAAATGAAGAGCGCGTATAGCGAGTGCGTCCAAGAAGGGAAACCCGCATGGTCGCACAGGAACGTCTCCGCATTGGAACACGCGGGTCGCCGCTCGCCCTTGTCCAGGCGCGCACGGTGGCGGCGAGCCTCGAGGCGGCGAGCGAAGGCGCGATTGCGTGCGAGATCCGAACCTATACGACGACCGGCGACCGGCTGAAGACCGAGCGGCTGACGGATGCGGGCGGCAAGGGGCTTTTCACGAAAGAACTCGACGCAGCGCTCACCAATCAGGATATCGACATCGCCGTCCATTCGCTCAAGGACGTGCCGACAAAGCTGCCGCCGGACCAAGCCATTCTCGCCCACCCGAAGCGCGAGGACCCGCGCGAGGCGTTCATCTGCAACACTGCCGCGCGGCTTTCCGATCTCCCTGAAGGCGCTGTGGTCGGCACGGCGAGCCTGCGGCGGGAGGCCCAGACCCGGGCCGCGCGACCGGATCTGAAAGTCGTTCCCTTCCGCGGCAATGTCGAAACGCGGCTCAAAAAAATTGCAAACGGGGAGGCGGACGCGACGTATCTGGCGATGGCGGGCTTGCAGCGCTTGGGCCTCGCCGCCGCGGGACATCCGATCCCGCTTGAAGAGATGCTGCCTGCGCCGTGCCAAGGGATCGTAGGCATCGCGGCCGAACCCGGACGGCTGACCGCACTCGCCGGCGACACGCTGCGAGCGATCAGCGATGACCACGCGGACGCCGCGGCGATCGCCGAACGCGCCTTCTTGGCCGCGCTGGATGGGTCGTGCCGGACGCCGATCGCCGGGCACCTCTTTCGTTTGGAGCGCCGGCTGCGCTTTGTCGGCGAGGTCTACCCGCTCGACGGCGGGCCATGTTGGCGCGCCGAGGGCGAGGCTCCGCTGGAGGCGGGCGCCTCGGTTCTCGACACCCTGGGCCGCGCCGTCGCCAGCGAGATCCGGAGCGCGGCTGGCGAGGCGTTTCCCGCATTCGAGGGCGCGTGAACCCGCAGGTCGTGGTGACCCGCGCCCAGCCCGGCGCGGACGAGACGGCCCAAAGGCTTCGTCAGCTCGGCTACGAGCCGATCGTCAGCCCGGTTCTAACGCTTACGGCGTGCACGCCGCCGCCGGACTTGGACCTTCCGGGCGTCGCCGGTTTTATCTTCACCAGCGCAAACGGGGTGCGGTTCTTCGCCGAGCAAAGCGCGGAGCGCAGCATTCGCGCCTGGTGCGTCGGCCGGTCGACCCTCGCCGCGGCCGAGGCGGCCGGTTTCGCCGACACTGTCTCGGCCGATGGCGACGCGGCCGATCTCGCAGCGCTCATCGATAGCGAAGCGGATCCGCAAGCCGGGCCCCTTCTACATGTCGCGAACGCGGCTGCGGCCGGCGCACTCGCCGCCCGGCTACGCGCCGCCGGCTTCACGGTCGCATTCGCTGCGCTCTATGAGGCCCGCCCGGCGGCGCGGCTTGAACCGGCGGCCGCGGCGGCGATCGCCCGAGGAGCGGCCACCCTCGTACACTCGGCAAAGGGCGCATCGGCCTTGATGGCCGTTCTGGGCGATGGCGCGTTCGAAGACATCCCGATTGTCGCGATTTCAGAACAGGCGGCCGCGCCGCTCCGCAAGGCGGGCGTCGGCTCGGTCGCCATCGCGAGCCGCCCAAACGAGGATGCGCTTTTGGCGGCGCTCGCCGAAGCGTTTCCTGTGTTTTGAACCCGCCTCGAGGCCATGTATGATTCGGCCTGCGAAACCGGATGCCGAATCATGACCGACGCCGAACATAAAGATGAACCGATAGACGCCGATTTCGAACCGGCCGCGGAGCCGGAGCCCGCGGCCCCGGCCCGCCCCCGCTCCGGGCCCGGCTGGTTGGGCGTCGGGCTGATCGGCGCATTGGCCGCCATCGCCGGCGGGGTTTACGGCCAGATCCTCGATTCAAGCGGCGACGACCTGGCGACGGTCGAAGCGCTTCAAGGCGAGATCGGCGCCGCGGCGGAGGCGCAAACCGCCCGGCTTTCAGAGGTCGAGGAGCGGTTGAAGCGGGAAATCGCCGCCCTCGGCGCGGCGTCGGGCGACGCCGACGCGCTCGAAACCCTGTTCGATGACCTCGCGAAGCTGTCTTCCACGGTCGATGGGCTCTCGGCCGCCGAACCGGAGGCGGTCGCAGCGCTGTCCAATCGCATCGCCGCATTGGAAACGGCCGACGAGGCGGATGAGGCGACCAGTCCGCGCCTGATGAACCGAGCGGTTACGGCGCTGCGGGACCGGGTCGAGGCGCTGGAGGCGACCCAAGCCGACCTCGAACCGGTTCTCGCTACGACCGTCGAACGCCTCGACCTCGTCGAAAGCCGATTAGAGGCGATGGCGTCGGCGGAGCCGCCCGCCACCGCGGCGGCCCTGGCCGAACTCGCGGCCGGCGTCGCCGCCCTTCGCGCCGACACCGACCGTTTGCTCGAGGGGGGCGCTACGTCCGCATCGGCGATCACCGAAACCCGAGAAGCGGCGGAAGAGGCGTATGCGCTTGTCAAGGCGGCCACGGCCGCG
Organism: uncultured Hyphomonadaceae bacterium; assembly: GCA_964472435.1. Lineage (GTDB taxonomy): Bacteria > Pseudomonadota > Alphaproteobacteria > Caulobacterales > Hyphomonadaceae > CAYYNG01. The sequence goes on from CAYYNG010000025.1 coordinate 5,833, forward strand.
GCGGCGATCGAGGCGGCCGCGCGCCGCGGCGAGCCGTTCCCGACCGCGTTTGAAAACCTCCGCGACGCGATGCCGGGCGAGCCCCTGCTCGACGGGCTCGAGGGCCCGGCCCAGACCGGCGCGGCGACCGTGTCCGAGTTGCAGGCGAGTTTCGCCGATGCCGCGGATGCGATTCGCGCGGCGCGGGCCGCCGAGATCGACGCCGGCGACGATGGCTGGTCGTGGGTGCGCCAAGCATTCGGCGGCGCCGTCGAGGTGCGGCGCACCGAAGGCGCGGCGGGCGACGAAACCGAAGCGGCGCTGGTTGCGGCCGAAAACGCTATCACCGAGGGCGCGCTGGCCGAGGCCGTCGCGGCGCTGGGCGGGTTTGAAGACGTCGAGCCCGCGGCGGCGTGGCTCGCGTCCGCGCGGGCCCGCCGCGACCTTGAAGACGCCCTCGATCGATTGCGCTTAAGGCTCATCAGCGCGGAACGGTGAGATAGCGATGGCCCGGCTCTCCACGCTTCTGTTGCTCGTGCTCGGGGTCGCCGGGCTGGCGGCGGCCATTTATTGGCTCGCCTCGCTCCAGGGCGGCGTCGCTGTGAACGTACCCGGCTGGGAGTTCAGCATTCCGCTCGGGCTCGCGGTTTTAGGGCTTGTTCTCTTCGGCGGACTGGTTGCAGCCGTTTGGTGGCTCGCCACCGGCGCGTTCCTGTTGCCGATGCGCCTCAGCCGATCCCGGCGCGCCTCGCAGATCCGCAAAGCGAACAAGGCGCTGGCCGATGGCTTGCTCGCGGCCGAGGCGGGGGACGCGGCTACCGCCGAGCGTCTTGCCAAGCGGGCGGCGAGGTATGGCGAGGACGAGCGGCTAAAGCTGCTTCTTGAGGCGCGGGCGGCCGAGGCGCGCGAGGATTGGATCGAGGCGGAGCGGGCCTGGGGGCTGCTCACCCGACTGCCCGGCGGCGAGCTTGCAGGCCTGCGAGGGGCGGCGACGACCGCGATTGAGCGGGGGGATCGCGCGACGGCCGAGGTCAACGCCCGCCAGGCCTTGGCCCTGAAGACCGACGCCGATTGGCCCTTCACCTCGCTATTCGATCTCGAGGTCGCGCGCGGGGACTGGGCCGGAGCGCTGAAGACGCTGGAAGCCGGCGAGAAGCGCGGGCGAATCGAGGGCGACCGCCTGCGCCGCCGCCGCGCGGTTTTGGAGACGGCCCGCGCCGTAAGCCTTTCGCCAGATCGCCGACAGGAGGCGCAAGGGGCGCTGGCTGAAGCGATCCGCGCCGCGCCGGGCTTCCCGCCCGCCGCCTGGCATGGCGCCCGGCACCTGATCGCGGACGGCAAGCACCGCGCTGCGCAAAGCGTCTTGGAGCTGGCTTGGAAGGCGAGCCCCCACCCCGCGCTTGCGCGGCTGGCGCGGACCGCGTTCCCCGACGAACAACCGGACGAGACGGGAAAACGGATCGCCGCCTTGATCGCGGCCAATCCTGGGCATCGCGAAAGCCGCGTTTTGGAGGCCGAGCACGCCATGGACTCCGGCGACTGGACAAACGCCGTACGCCGGCTCGCCGTCTTGGTCGAAGAGGGGCCGACGGCTCGGCTCTGCCTCTTGATGGAGCGCGCGCTGAAGGGTTATGGCGACGCAAACGAGGCCGCGCGCTGGGCCCGCATGGCCGCCAGCGCCGCCCGGGAGGGAGATTGGTCGGACCTCGACCCGAAGGGCGGCGCGTTCACCTATTCGCAGGAGGATTGGTCGCGCCTCGTCTACGCATTCGGCGACGCCGCACAGTTGGTCCACCCACGCCATGAAGCGTTCGGCCGCGAGCTTGAGGCCGGGCGGGCGCCGGCGGCGCTGGCCGCGCCCGACGCGGCCGGCGGCGCCCCCCCGAAAACGCCGCTCGCCCCGCCGCGCGGCTGCGCGGCCCCCGGCGAGTAGTGGATCCGAAGGCTCTTGCCGGCCGGGCCCGGCGACGGTATGGAGGCGCTCCGCGAGGGCGGCGCCGCTATAGCTCAGCTGGTAGAGCAACGCATTCGTAATGCGTAGGTCCGGTGTTCAAGTCACCGTAGCGGCACCACCCTCGCCGGCGGCTTACCCGCCCAAGACATAGTCCGCCTCCGCCACATATCGGCTGGGACCCTTGCCGAAATGGCTGGAATAGAGATGGAACCGATCCACCCAAAACGGCTCGGTTCGGAAGGCCGCGAGGCGGCCTGCGAAGGCGGCGGCCGCCTCGGGTGTGACGCCGTGGCAGTAGGCCAGAGTCACGTGCGGGCGGAACGGGCGTTTCTCCGCCGGCAAGCCGATGCGCCGCGCCGCGCGCTCGCAGGACTTGGCGAGGCGTTCAAGCTCGGCGCTCGGCGCGACACCCGCCCAGAGCGCCGTCGGCTCCCGCCGGCCAAACCAGCCGGCCCCATCGAGCGCGACCTCGAAGCTCGACGCTTCGATCTCTGCAAGCTCGCCGTCCAGCTCCCGGGCGAGGGCGTGAGGGACATCGCCGAAAAATCGGAGCGTGATATGGAAGTTCGCCGGGGGCCGCCATGCCGCTCCGGAGACCCCTGTTTGCAAGGCCGTCAGCCGCTCTGCGATCGATTCCGGGATCGGAAGGGCGGCGAATAAGCGCATTAAAGGCGGCCAATCTAACAAGAAGCGCCCGACCATTAAGTCGGGCGCAGATCGTTCAATGAATTGTGCAGGATCACCCGGCCAGATGCTCAAGCTTTCCGAAGTGCTCGGCGAGCAAGTAATAAAATGTCACGCGGGACTTGTTCCCGCCTTCCGGTTTCATCTTCTCGCAAATTTCGGCCATCGCCGCGTCAAGCTCGGCATTGCTGTGGGCGAGGCTAAGTCTGTTCCGCAGCCAGCGCTCGCGCACGCGATTCAACTCTGTGGTGTCCGAGCAGGAAACGAGCGAGGAGTCGCGATTTCTGAGGGCGATCCCCAAATGCCCCACGATCTTTTCCGCCGCGGCCTGGTTGTAGCCGTTTGCATACTTTTTAATATTTTCTTCGTATTTGCTTGCGTCCGCCATTCTACTGTCCCCTAAACCTGCGCATAACCGGACGTTCCGGTTCGCGTCGGGCGGGAGATAAATGGCCGAGCCGCCAGAGTCAAACCTTCGAACGGGTCATGAACATGGCGATCGGTGGAGGCGATGCATTTCAGCAACGTCCGCTTCGATCTCCTCGGTCCACGGCATGTCGAACGCATCGAGGCAAACTTTGAGTTGATCGAGGCTGGTTGCGCCGATGATGGTGGACGTGACGAACGGTCTTGTGTCGCAGAACTTGATCGCGAGGTGCGCCGGGTCCACGCCATACTTCTCGGCGATGGACAACGCCGCTGAGATCGCCGCATCGGCGCCCGGCCCCTCGTAGCGTTGCAAGCGGTCGAAGAGCGCCTTGCGTGATCCTTCCGGCAGCGCGCCGCCCTGATATTTACCGGTGAGATAGCCCTGGGCGAGGGGTGAATAAGCGAGGAGGCCGACCCCCTCGCGGATGGCGATCTCGTCGAGGCCCTCTTCGAATTTCCGCGAGACGAGATTGTAGACGTTTTGGATCGACTGCATGCGCGGCAGGCCGCGGGCGCCGCTTTCTTGCAGGAAGCGCATCACGCCCCACGGCGTTTCATTCGAGACCCCGATATGGCGGATGCGGCCTGCTTCGACATGGCGATTCAGATGGTCCAAAATGTCTTCGAAGGGTTCGAAGGCGCGGCTGTAGGCCTTTTCGTCCATTCGATTTCCGAAGAGAGGCACGGGCCGATCGGGCCAATGGAGCTGGTAAAGATCGATATAGTCCGTTTGAAGCCGCGTGAGGCTTTTCTCCACCGCTTCGTCGATCTGCGCCCGGGTGTGGCGGGTCCAGTCGACCTCGCCGTCCCGGGTCCACACCATTTTCGACAGGCCGGAGATCTTCGAGGCGAGCACCACTTCGTCGCGGCGGCCGGTCTTTTTGAACCAGGTCCCGATGATCCGTTCGGTATTGCCTTGGGTTTTCGGATCCGGCGGGATCGAGTACATTTCCGCGGTGTCCCAAAAGGTCACGCCGCGGTCGAGGGCGTAGTCCATCTGGGCATGGCCCTCGTCTTCGGTGTTTTGGGTGCCCCACGTCATGGTGCCGAGGCAGCACGCGGGGACGCGGATCCCACTCTTGCCCAAGGGGCGCGAATCGAACGCCATGGATAAACCCTTTCCTAAGTCTCAACGAGACTTAATGTGGCTGGAGTTGGCGCGTAAACCGGTTTCGCTTGCGGAATCCATCTTGAATAACGATATTGCTTGGCAACGGCCGATTGGTTCGGCCCTTCGTTGAAAGAGGACGAAATGAACGACTTCAACCCACGCTACGGCGCCGGCGTCGCCCGCGGCGGCGCAATGGACATGTCGACCGACGCCGGTCTGCGGTCCTTCATGCTCGGGGTGTACAATAAACTCGCCCTGGGCATCGCACTGGCTGGCGTCTTGGCCTATCTCGCTGGCACTTACGACCCGCTGACCCAGCTGATTTTCGGTTCGCCCTTCGGTTTGGTCGTGCAATGGGGCCCGATCGCCCTTCTGGTCGGCTCGATGTTTTTCATGCGCAACCCATCGCCTGTTGGTTCTGCGGTGCTTTATTGGTCGATCGTCACGCTGATCGGGCTCGGGCTCGGCATTTGGGTCTTGATGGCCGATCAAGCCGCGAGCGGATCCACACGCGGCGGCATCGATATCGCGCCGACTTACGGCACGATCGCGAAAGCGTTCTTTATCACAGCCTCCTCGTTCGGCGCCCTTTCGCTTTGGGGCTACACGACGAAGAAAGATCTCTCGGGCCTCGGCTCGTTCATGATCATGGC
>CAYYNG010000026.1:0-10641 GCA_964472435.1 uncultured Hyphomonadaceae bacterium
CAACGAGGCCGCCCGCAGCGCGCGTCCAACTCTTGTCACGCGGCGCATAGGCGGCGACGGGGCCGCACGGATACGCCGCCGGCCGCTCGGGATGTTGGAAGAGCGCGTGCTTGATATCCGTTAGGATCAATTCCTGGTGCTGCTCCTCGTGGGCGCAGCCGATCTCGATGATCATGGCAAGGCCCGCAAAGTCGTCGCTGCCGAGGTCTTCAAAGAGCGAGCGCATCCCTTCGTCGACATGGGCGCGATAGGCGTAGACCTCGTCCAACGAGGGACGGGTGACCATGCCGCGGCGGTGGCGGACGTGCCGAGGGCCGATTGCTTCGTAATAGGAATTGAACAGAAAATCGTAGCCCGGATCGGGCGTTTCGTATCCGCCGAGATGGGGGGCGAGGAGAAACGTCTCCCAAAACCAGGTCGTGTGGGCGAGGTGCCATTTCGCCGGGCTCGCGTCCGGCATGGACTGGATCTGACAATCCTCCGGACTGAGCGGCCGGGTCAGGGCCTCCGTCCTAGAGCGGACCGACAGATATCGCTGAGCGAGCTCGGCGCGAAAACGCCCCGCATCCGACTGGTTGGCGCGCAAATTTCGGTCCATAGGCGAGTTCCCGATGCCAGCGTCACCATTTCAGAGGTGCGCAGAACGATCAAGGCGGCGCTTGACCTCAACCGGCGCGCGCGCCCATCTGGCGAGCATGAGCGCCCCGTCCATCGCCTTCACCGCCAGCCAGCGCCCCGAAGCCCAAGACGCGCTGGCGCGGATGACCGCTCGGTATGGGCAATGCGAGGAGGCGGAAGCCGAGGTGATCGTCGCGCTGGGCGGCGACGGGGCGATGCTCAGCGCGCTTCACCGCCGGTTTGAAGACCGCCGCCCGGTTTACGGCATGCATCGCGGCACGGTCGGCTTTCTCATGAACGAGTATGACGAAGACAATCTGCTTGAGCGCCTCGACGCGGCCGAGCGGGCAACGATCTATCCGCTTCGTATGACGGCGACGGACATCCACGGCCAGGTCCACCGCGCGCTCGCGATCAACGAGGTCTCGCTGTTCCGCCAGACCGCGCAATCGGCCAAGGTGCGGATCTTCGTCGATGGACGGGAACGGCTGGCGCAACTCTCGTGCGACGGCGTGATGGTGGCGACGCCCGCCGGCTCGACGGCCTATAACCTCTCCGCCCAGGGCCCGATCCTCCCGCTTGGGGCGAATCTTCTCGCCCTCACCCCGGTCAGCGCCTATCGCCCGCGCCGTTGGCGCGGCGCCCTTCTACGCCACGACGCCGAAGTGCGGATTGAAAATATCGACCCCACGCGACGCACCCTCTCGGCATCAGCGGACAATCAGGAAGTGCGAGACATCGAAATCGCCGAGATACGCGAAGACCGCGCCCACCCGCTCATTATGCTGTTCGATCCAGGGCATGCCCTGGATGAAAGGATTCTAAGAGAGCAATTCTTGGTTTAACGGCGCGCAATCAGCCGATTGTTAAATATCTTCCGCTAAGCGGTGTCCCATGATTGGCAGATTGTTCGATTTGGCACGGCCGAAACGTCACGATAAGACGCCCGCCGCGCCGCCGCTCCTCGCTGCTCGCGCGGACGAAGAGCTCGCCGCGACAGCGACGCCGCTGCCGCACCCGGAAACCGCGCCATCGTTGACGCAGCTGGAAGAACAAGCCGAGGAAGCGGCGCTTGAGCTCTCCGCCTACCATGAGCGGTGGATCAAGCAGGATTTGGCGCGGCTTTATTCGGCGTGGGACGCGGTCAAGGCTGGCGGCGCCGACCTGCCTGAGCGGCAGGAGCTATTTGTCGCAGCTCACAATCTCAAGGGCATGGCCGAGACCTACGGACACCCGGCGATCGCCCGGCTCTGCGGGTCGCTGACACGCCTCTTAGAGGACGGCGCCGGCTTCGACCGCGCAGCCTTGGTCAACTTGCACATCGAGGCCTGCAAGGCCGCCTACACCGAAGGCCGCGAGACCGGAGGCGCGACGACGCTGGCGAAAACGGTTTGCGTGGCGCTCGAGGCGCAAGTCGAGCGGGCGGTTTCGGCTTAACCTCGGCGCCGAACCGAGCCGCTATAACAGTCTTTCGGCGATCGCTTCGACGTCTTCGGCGTCCTGCTCCGCGAGCGCCGCTTTTAGAATGCTTGCCCGCGCCTGCATCGTATTTTCCAAGGCGTCGTCTGCGCGCGCTGCAAGCGCGAGGTCGAGCGCTGCGTCCGCTTCCGCCCGATAGGTTTCGGCGTCCAGCGCCGCCAAGGCGCGCCCGATCTGCCAGTGAAGAGACACGTCGTCCGGGATCACCCGCTGCGCTTCAGCGTAGTGTTCGCGGGCGTTCTGGACGCTGGCGCCATAGATATACGCGCCGAGGGCCCCGCCCCGCCGCCGCACTTCTATGTTCCAAACCGCCAAGAAGGCGTGGGCGTAGGGGTTGGTCGGATCATCGACGAGCACCGCCTCCGCAAGGGCTTTCGACCGATCGCCATAGCCGGAGCGCCGGGCGCGGAAATTCGAAAGGGGCCGCGCCTTCAACGCCAATGCGATTGCGAGCTGAAGGCGCGCCTCGACATGCCTGGGCTGCAGCTCCAACGCCATCTCCGCCTGAGTTAGGGCCAGATCCACCGCGACGAGGCTCGGCTCGTCGTCCCTGGTGATGACGGCGGCCAGGATTGCGCGGGCGGCGAAGGCATGGCCGTTGGCGGTGTCGCTCGCTATGGTCAGCCCGGCCGCCTCTTCATAACGCCCCTCGGTGAACAGCCGCTCGGCCTCCGGGGGCTGCGGCCACGCGGCCGGCCACGCCATGAAAAGCAGGAGGCACAGATGTCGCATGGAGTCTCCGCTGCGGCCGGTCGATCTTGACCAGGCTAAACATGTCGCTCCACCTTCCGCTAGTTCGAGGGGTCCCTATGGAACAGCATGACGCGGACGCAGTTGTCATCGGCGCAGGCGTGATCGGCCTCGCCTGCGCCCGCGCGCTCGCCCTAAGGGGGCGGGAGGTGATTGTTCTCGAGGCCGAGACGCTGATCGCCTCCCACACCTCGTCGCGGAACTCCGAAGTGATCCATGCCGGCATCTACTACGCCGAGGGGTCTAACAAGGCGCGCTTCTGCGTCGCCGGCCGGCGTGCGCTCTATGACTATCTCGACAGCCGCAAGGTGACGGCGAAGCGCTGCGGAAAACTCGTCGTGGCGGTTGACGATGACGAGGCGGAGGCGGTTAGCGGCCTCCTTGCACGCGCCCGCAGAAACGATGTCGAGGGGCTGGAGCTCGTCAGCGGCGCGGCGGCGCGGGAGATGGAGCCGGCCCTCAACCCCGCGATCCAGTGCGCCATGCACTCGCCGGTCAGCGGCATTTTCGACAGCCACGGCTACTTTTTGGCGTTGCAAGGCGATCTTGAGGATCGCGGCGGCATGATCGCCTTTTCATCGCCGATCCTCAGCGGCGAGGTTTCCTCGGACGGGGTGGATCTCCATGTCGGCGGCGCCTCGCCCGCCCGCATGAAGGCGCGGACCGTCGTCAACGCCGCAGGCCACACCGCCCTCGACGTCGCAAAATCCATCGACGGCGCTTATGACGGCGCGTGGCCGACGCCGCGCTACGTTAAAGGCTCTTATTTCACGATCAGCGGCAAAACCCCCTTCTCCCGATTGATCTATCCAATGCCGACGAGGTCGAGCCTCGGCCTGCACCTCACGATCGACCTCGCCGGCCGGGGAAAGCTCGGCCCGGACGCCGAGTGGCTTGAAGAGGCCGCCAAGCCGCCGTTCGACTATTCGGTGGATGCAAAGCGGGCGGAGCATTTCTATGCCTCGGCGCGGCGTTATTGGCCGGACCTGCCTGATGGGGCCTTGAACCCCGACTATTCCGGCGTCCGCCCCAAACTGGTGGGGCCCGGCGATCCCTCCGGCGATTTCAAGATCGAACCCAATACGACAGACGGCGCCGCAGCCGTCATCAACTTGTTCGGCATCGAAAGCCCCGGGCTCACCTCGTCCCTCGCGATCGCCGCCGCCGTAGCGGCCCTGACCGATTGATCCACTTGCCTACCCGGCCCGCCGGGACTATAGACCGCGGGCTCCGGAGACAAGGTTGGGTAGCTCAGCTGGTTAGAGCGCAGGACTCATAATCCTGAGGTCGAGAGTTCAAGTCTCTCTCCAACCACCACCGCCGATCTCGAAAACGTCTAGAGGGCGGACCGCCGGGCGGCCGCTTCCGCCGCGGCCTCCGCGGCCATGACGGCGTCGGCCAACGCCGCGACCAAGTTGCGCGGGCGGATCGGTTTTTCGATGAACCCGCTGAAGCCGGCCTCGTCGCAAGCCGCGCGGCGCGCGTCCGTGGCATCGGCCGTAACGGCGAGGATCGGGGTGTCTGCGTTGCGGCCCGCACCGCTGCGGATCGACCGAGCGACGGCGTCTCCGCTATGGTCGGGCAAGTGAATATCAAGCAATACGGCTTGAAAGGGTCGCGCCGCCAATCGCTGAAGCGCGGCATCGGCGGTGGCGAGCGCCTCCACCCGCCAGCCGGCCCCGGCGAGCGCGCGCTCGATCACCAAACGGCTCGCCTCGTGATCTTCGACCACCAACACGTCGCCAAGCTGAAAATTCGCCGAGCGCCGGCCTCTCTTATTCTCGACAGCCAGTCGCGGCCCGGGGCGGTGCACCGGCACCTCGATAGAAAACACCGCGCCTTGGCCGACATTATCCTGGAGCTTGATATCGCCGCCCATCTCGCCGACCAGCCCGCGTGCGATCGCCAAGCCGAGTCCGACGCCGCGGCGACCGATGGAGAGATGCGGGCTCGCCTGCTCGAAGGCTTCGAACAAGCGCGACTTGTCGGCGTCTGGGACGCCGAGCCCCGTGTCGGAGACGACGGCGCGCAGCGTTAACGCTCCGTCGGCCGCCTTCGCCGTCTCCAACGCCACATCGACGCCGCCGGCATGTGTGAACTTCAAGGCATTGTTGACCAAGTTGAAGATGACCTGGCGCAACCGGAACGCGTCCGCCTCCAAGCGATCCATCGCCGAAGCCGTCACGCGTACGTTGAAGGCAATGCCGGCCCGATCCGCCTGAGCGCTCCAAAGATCCGAGATCTCCTTGGCGAATTCGCGCAAGTTAAAGGGCGCGGGCTTTAACGCGAACTTGCCGGCATCCATCTGGGCGAGGTCCAACATATCGCTCAGAAGCCGTTCCAAGAGCCCGCCGGAGGCGCTGATCGCGCCTGCCAAACGCCGCGCGTCGGGATCGAGTTTCGCGTCGCATAAAAGATCGGCGACGCCCAACACGCCGGTGAGGGGCGTGCGAATCTCATGGGCCAGATATGCGATGAACTCTGCTTGGCTTTTCGCGGCGGCGTCTGCAGCTGCTTTGGCCGCGGCCGCCTTTTCACGCGTCGCCAAGAGGGCTTTCGCCCGCGCCGCGTTCTCGATCGCAACAGTCGCGAGCAGGCGGTCGGGGGCGACGATGCCGGCGTAGACGCCATCCCGCACGACGATCGCGCCGTCAGACAGGGCGTTCGAGCCTGCCTCGGCCGCGGCGGCCGCGACCGCGGCGACCGGCGCTTCGGCTTCAGCCAGCACGGGGGAGGCGTCCATGAATTGGGAGATCGGCGCGCGGCCGCCGCCGCCGACCTGTTTGCGCAACATCAGCGGCAGCTTGGACCGGCCGACGAGGCCCAAAGGCGCGCCGTCGAAAACGATCGGCGCTGCGGCGAGCTCCGGACGCGCAAGGAACCGTTCGACAGCGGTGTCGATGGAGGCGTCGGGCCCCAGGGGGAGCTCGTCGACGGCGATGGCCTCGATCCTAACCGGCATGGCGCACCAGAATGAAACAGAACGTCATCTCGGCGCTATGACAGTTAAATCTTTATGTTCCGCAAACCGCGGAGCAACTTACTTTATGTCGCTGCGATGGTTCACGATCGCTCCCACCAAGCCATAATCCACGGCCTCCTGAGCGCTCATCCAATAATCGCGGTCGGTGTCTTTTTGGATTTTCTCCAGCGGCTGGCCCGTCGCTTCGGCGAAGATCTTGTTCAAGCGCTCGCGCATGCGCACGATCTCCCGAACCTGAATCTCCACATCGGACGCTTGGCCGCCCACCCCGCCCCGCGGTTCGTGGAGCAGGAAACGCGTGTTCGGCAACGCATAACGGTTTTCTTTCTGGGCCGCCGCGTAGATCAAGGCGCCGGCGCTGGCGACCCACCCGGTCCCCAGGATTTTCACAGGCGCCGGCACGAATTTGATCATGTCATGGATCATGTCTCCCGATTCAACATGTCCGCCGGGGGAGGACAGAACAAGAAGGATCGGAGCGTCGCTATCGGAGGAAAGCGCCAAGAGCCGCTCGCACACCCGGCGGGCCTGCTTGTCGTCGATCCCGCCGGTCAGCAGGATTGTCCGCGCCTTGAAGAGCGCTTCTTCCAAAAACGCATTCGGCTCCGATATCGCCTTCGCATCGGTGTCATCGTCTAAACGGGGCATGGGGTCTCCGAACATCGGCCAAGCGCTGTAGATGAGCCGCGGCGGAGCCCGGGTCAATGGCCCTCGAACGACATCACTGCATGGACGGGCAACCCGCTGGCCGACAGCGCCGCGGCCCCGCCGAGATCTGGCAGATCGATTAGAAAAGCCGCGCCCAGCAACAGCCCGCCCGCGCGTCGAACAAGCCGCGCCGCGGCCGACGCCGTCCCCCCGGTCGCAATCAAATCGTCGACGAGCAAAACGCGCGCGTTTTCCGTGATCGCTCCTTCATGGAGGTGCAGCTCGTCGACGCCGTATTCCAAGGAATAGGCCTCGCTCAACGTCGCGCCCGGCAGTTTTCCGGGCTTGCGCACAGGAACGAACCCCGCCCGCAACCGCGTCGCGACGGCGCCGCCGAGGATGAATCCCCGCGCCTCGCCCCCGACGACCAAATCGACCTTCTCATCGGCGAACGGCGCGGAAATCTCGTCGATCGCTTGCAGAAACGCATCCGGATCCGCGAAAAGAGTTGTGACGTCCCGAAACATGATCCCCGTTTTGGGATAGTCCGCGATCGTTCGAACGTTCTGTTTCAGGTCCATTGCGCGCGCTGCGAATAGAGTGGCCGGGTCACGCCGACGCGGTCTCGGCGTAATTAGGATCGTCGCCTGCGGGCGCTACGGGCTCAGGCTGGGGCGCGACCGTTCGACGCGCGCCGAACACCCCGCGCGGATCGGCCTTCCGGTCGTATTGCATCGCGTAGTATTCAGACGCCGTGTGCGTCAGGGGCATCGGCGTGAGCGGCATGCCATAGCTCCTAAGCCGCTCCACCACGGCGTCGCGGAGGTGGACATCCTCGAAAACAAGACGGGGGAACCCTTCGGCCTTCATCCAGTCCCGCACGTCCCAGCTCCGTGTCGACGGCGCTTCATCGGCCGCCACCCCGCTATGGCGCTCCCAAAGATAAAGCTTCGCAACGCCGTCGATCGTGCGATCGAGAACCGACATGATCGGATCAGAGATGTCCGATCGCGCGGAGATCGCCTCGCTGAGCTCCGACTTGCAGCAGTCCATGTCCTCATAATGCGACACCAAGATCGCGACGGCGCGGCGGTCGGCGTCCATAAGGCTGCCCGTCACGGCGTCGAGCTGCGGATGCACGCCGGCCAGCGCGCCAGGCGGTTTCTGACCCTGGGCGAGCTGTTCCAGTTGTGAAAGCGTTCGCTGCAAGCTCGCCTTGAGCTCATAGCCGACGCCCGCCAAAACCTCATCGGCGCATTGGCGGCGATCTTCGCGGTCGCGCCACAAAAGCCAGGCGATCAGCAATCCCGTCACCACCAAGAAGCCGAGGCCTCCGGTCAAAAACGTTTGGAATTGGGCGTCCGTCATTGTGAGCTCCCCCTCCGCCGCCGTCCTAGCAAAGCCGCTCGCGCCCGTCGATCGCCTTCAACGGCGTATCGGCCCGCGCTAAAGAACGCGGCCCGCCACTGCGTCCAGCTTCGCAACCAGATCCGGATCCCGGGCCTCCGGCGAGGTGATCAGGGCGATATCCAGCCCGGTTTCGATCCCTTGCGGCGAGGGCGTTCTTGAGACGCCTTGCAACGCCTCGGCGAGTTTGACGAGCGCCGATCGGGCGAGCGCCGCATTCGCCTGCAGGATCTCGAGCACATTGGTGACTGAGACGGCGTCCACCTCCTCATGCCAACAATCATAATCCGTCACCATCGCCACGGTGGCGTAGGGCAGCTCGGCCTCGCGCGCGAGTTTCGCCTCGGGCATGTTGGTCATCCCGATCACATCACACCCCCAAGCCCGATAGAGCTTCGACTCGGCGAGAGACGAAAACTGAGGCCCTTCCATCGCCAGATATGTTCCGCCGCGATGCACCACCGCTCCAGCGCCCGCAGCCGCGCTCGCCGCCAAACCCGCAAGTCGTTCGCAAACGGGATGCGCCATGGAGACATGGGCGACACACCCGTCGCCAAAGAAGCTCTTCTCGCGGGCGAATGTGCGGTCGATGAACTGATCGACAATGACGAAGTCCCCCGGCGCGTACCGCTCCTGGAGCGAGCCGCATGCCGAAAGAGACAGGACGTCGGTGCACCCGGCCCGCTTCAGCGCGTCGATATTTGCGCGATAATTCACTTGGCTCGGGCCCAGCGCGTGGCCTCTCCCATGGCGCGGGAGGAACACGAACTCAGCCTCCCCCAAACGGCCGAAGGTGAGCTCGTCAGACGGCGCACCCCATGGCGTTTGAAGCGCTTCGCGACGAACGTCGCTTAGCCCGTTGATATCATAGAGGCCGGACCCGCCCAGTACGCCGAATTTCCAAGGGGCCATAGCCGCCTCCCAAGCCTAGGAATCATCTCAAAGGCAACCGTTTCAAGCGCGCCCAGCAGGGTCAGTTCACCCTAGTGGCCGACGTTGCGCCAAATCCGTTGGTAGGAGAACCAAAGGAGGACCGCGAGAATGCCAAGGTAGATCATCACAGACAGGCCAAGCGACTTCCGGTCGCCATGGGTCGGCTCGCTCGCCCAGGCGAGGAATTGCGCGATGTCATACGACATTTGATCGATCGTCGCTTCCGTGCCGTCAAGATATTCAACCCGCCCATCCGTCAGTTGCGGCCCCATAGCGAGGAAGCCGCCCTTCGGCGCGTGACGCGGATCGCCCTCCCAATAAGGGGTCGTGTCGCCAGAGAACCATGGATTATAGTACTGACCGACCGGCTGGGTCAGCGTGCCGTGATAGTCGTCGTCGAATTCCAAGGTTACGTCGCCATTCTCGTCGTAAACATAGTCGTCGAAGGACGGGTAGCCGCTGATCAGCGAATAGATATAACTCGCGCCGCCTTCGCGGGCTTTCGCGATCACCGAAAAGTCCGGCGGCAACGCGCCGCCATTGGCCGCCCGCGCCTGCGCCTCATTGGCATAGGGGCTTTTGAACGTGTCCGACGGCCGCCCGGGGCGGAAGTACATATCGCCGAACTCGTCCGGACCGTCTTCGATCTGCTGTTCGGCGGCGAATTGCTTTACGAGCGGATTTTCGTTCGCATTGGGATAATCTGGATCATAAAACGGCCCGCCGGGCTCGCCGAGATTGCGATAACTCAGAAGCTTCATCGAGTGGCACGAGGCGCATACCTCGGTATAGACCTGAAAGCCGCGTTGGACGCTCTCCATCTCGAATTGCCCCACGATGCCTTCGAATGGCCAGCCGTCCTCCGGGGCATGGGGGTGTTTGGCGCCGCCGGCGGCGTTGGCCGCCGACCCGGCCGCTAGCGCCGCCGCGGCGGCAAGAACAAGCGTTCGCAACATCATCGCCAGGCTCCTATTCCGCCATGACGGCGCTTGTGCCGCCTGAACCCAGGACGGACTTGTGGATCGATTCGGGCTCCTCTTTCGGTCGTTCCCGGAGGCCCAGGAGCGGAAGAATGATGAGGAAGTAGGCGAAATAGTAGGCCGTCAGCAATTGGGCGAGATGGATAAAGCGGATAGCCGCCCCCGCCTGCACGCCGATCACGGCGTCGTCGGACCGAAGCTCGTCGTCGACAAAGCTGCGCGCCGCTTCGTATTCGGCGAACTCGCGGCTGGCGGGGCGACCTTCGGCGTCGGCGTAGCTGACCAGCAGCTTATCCTCGGTGATTTGGAAGATCGGATCGTCCGGATTGGCCGCGCCGCACCAGGAAAGACCCAGGCAAGCGACCACGAAGCCGAGAAAGAACTGTTTCGCAACAGGCCGATACCGCATCGATTTGACTTTGGACGTGTCGAGCCAGGGCAGCGCGAACAAGACAAGGATCGAACCGAACATCGCAATGACGCCGAGCAGCTTTGCATCAATGGGGCCAAGGTCGAACGTGATGGCGCGCAGGATGGCGTAAAACGGAAGCAGATACCATTCCGGCACAATGTGGGCCGGCGTCACCAGCGGGTTCGCTTCGATGTAGTTGTCGGCATGGCCCAAAACGTTCGGCGCGTAGAACACAAAGCCCGCAAAGACCAAGAGGAACATCACGATCGCGAAAGCGTCCTTCACCGTGTAGTACGGGTGAAACGGGACGGTATCCTTCTCAACGTCCTTCACCTCGACGCCGGTCGGATTATTGTTCCCCGGCACGTGAAGCGCCCAAACGTGAAGCGCGACGATGCCAGCGATCATGAACGGCAGGAGATAGTGGAGCG
>CAYYNG010000027.1:0-10565 GCA_964472435.1 uncultured Hyphomonadaceae bacterium
CGGTTTCAACCATGGTGGAGACCTTCCTTGCGTTGTTTCGCCAAATGGGCCCCGGCGCGGGTGTTGGCAAGGGCGCGCACTCGCCTATTCGGCGAGACCCGCAGGCGCCGTGCGGCCGCGCGCCATCGCCCAACCGCGGGAGAACGGCCGCATCGTCATCAACCGGAAACCGGCCGGGGTGAAGTAGAGGGCGAGGATCGCCGAGCCGGCGCCGCCCCCGGCGATACCGGTGGCCAGCGGCAGCCAGAAGTTGTCGCCGGTCAGGATGATCGGCGCAAAGCCGCCCATGGTCGTCAGGGTCGTCGCCACGATGTGGCGCGTCGCATCGACGACGGTTTCGCGTTGGGCCACGACATCGTCGGCGCAGGCCTCGGGGCTCGCCTTCAGCGCCGAGAGCACCACGATCGAGCCGTTGATCGCGATCCCAAGAAGCCCAAGCCCGCCGAGGATGGCGTTAAAGCCCATGGGCAGGTTGAAGAGCCAAACCCCGAAGAACGCCATACCCAAGGCGAGGAACCCGGTCGTCAGGATCAAGAGCGACATGCGGAATGAATTGAAGACGAGGGCTACGGCCCCCGCCATGACGAGTATGAGGGGGACCGCTGCACCGAGCAGGTTGCCCATGGCTTGGGTCCGGTTTTCGCTTTCTCCCCCCACCGAGAGGGAATATCCGGGCGGCAGTTCGAACCCGCTTTCGGCGAGCCGTTTCTCGAAGTCCGCGAAGATCGGCGCCGGAAGGGCGTAGGGTTCGGTGAACGCACGGACGGCGTTCACCCGCTGGCCGTCGATCCGGGTGATGATCGCGGCCTCAGGGTTGAGCTCGATATCGCCCAACGCGGAGATCGGCGCGCCGAGTCCAGCGGCGTCGGCGCCAACGGTTTTGGCCCGAAGGTCGGAGAGATCGCTGCGGCGGCTATTTGGTGCGATCACCCGAACCGGCAGCTCTTCGACGCCTTCCAAGACGCTGCCGGCGAGAAGCCCGTCCAGCTCGGCGCGCAAATCGCCCGCGAGATCCACCAGCGCCTCGCCCGCCATGGTCGACGCGGCCTCATCGGCGTTCAGAACGACGACGGGCGCGCCCAGCTGTTGGGTGCCCGTTGTATAGGTGATCCCCGGCGTTCCCGCGAGCACCCGCCGCGTTTCGTTGCCGAGCCGGTTCAAGACGTCGAGGTTCGGGCCGAAAATCTTAAACTCGACCGGGGCCGGCGCGGGCGGGCCCTGCTCGAACGGCAGCGTTAAAAACTGCGCCTCTGGAAACTCCATCCGCATGCGGGCCTGGACCCCGCTGATGATCCGGCGCGTGCTCTCCGCGCTGTCGAGCTCCACCCATCCGGCGGCGAAACCGGCGACGCCGTTCGAGTTGTTGAAGACATTGTAATAGACCCGGGGCGCGGTCTCGCCGAGCGTCCAATTGATCGATTGGACCTCGGGATATTCACGAAGGAGCGCGGTCGCCCGGGTGGTCGCGGCCAGTGTTTGCTCGATCGAGGCCTCCGCCGGAAGCGTAAGCTCGACCTGGAACTGGTTGCGCTCGGTCTGGGGAAAGAATTGAAGGGGCAAGGTTCCACCGAGAGCAAAGCCGATCAGCGCCGGCGCAAGTCCCAGCGCAAGGCCGAGCGGGGGGAAGGCGAGCACCACGCCCACGCTCCAGCGATAGCCGTCGCTGATCGTGTCGAACGCCAAGCCGTCGCGCCACCATCGCCGCGGCTCGCCTGGTCGGCGCGGCCGGTCGAACCAGCCCGCCATGGCGGGGATGACGGTCATCGAGATCAGGAAAGAGGAGCTTACCGCAAAAATCACCGAAATGCCCAGCATGCCGATGAACTCCCCCGCCGAACCCGGCATCAGCGCGATCGGCGCGAATGCGAGCGCGGTCGTCAGGGTCGAAGCGAAGAGCGGGCCGGCGAGGTGGGCGAGCGATTGGTCGCCCGCCTCCAGCGGCGGCACGCCCCGGGACCGTTTCTGATCATATTCGTCAACAACGACGATTGCATTGTCGATCAGCAGACCCAGAGAGATGACGAGACCCGTGACCGACATCTGGTGCAGCGGCATGCCGAACAGATTGAACAGGATCAGCACGAGACACACCGTCAGCGGCAGCGCGGTGCCGACCACCAAAGCCGCGCGCCAGCCCATGACGAAGAACAGGACCGCGAACACGATCATTGCAGAATAGGCGAGATTGGCGGTAAGGCCGTTGAGGCGAGAGGCTGTGTAGACGGCCTGGTCGAACACGATATCGATATCGACAGTGGAGGGCGCGCTCGCCCGGTAGGTTTCGACGACCTCGCGCATGCCCCGCGACCATTGATCAACGCGCTGGCCCGATTGGATGAAGGCGCCGACCAGGATCGAGCGTCGCCCGTTTGTGAAATTGAGAGAGCTGGGCGGATCTTCCAGGCCTTTGCGCACATCGGCGACGTCGCCGACGCGAATCGCCGTTCCATCTGAACGTTGCACAAGCGGCACCGACCGGATTCGGGCGATGGAGTCGAATTCCCCGCTTACTTCGACCCCGAGGTTCGATCGACCCGTTCGAAGTTGACCGGCCGGCGCCCGGGCGTCGGCTTGCGCAATCCGCGCGGCCGCCTCGCGCGTGTTGAGCCCAGCCGCCGACAGAGCGCCGGGGTCGACGACGACGCGGATCTCCTCTTCCGGCGCCCCGAACCGCTCGGTCTCCTCGGTGCCTGGCACGGCGCGCAGCCTGTCTTCCAAAGCCTGGGCCATGCGATTGAGGACAGCGAGCTCCGGTTCGCCCTCCCCCGCCCAAGAGAGGGCGACGAGCGCGGTGTGCGCGCCGACGTATTGACGGTTCACCTCGGGCACGCTGGCGCCCGCCGGCAGATCCGCCCGGGCGATTTCGACCTGTTGACGGATCAGCGTCCAGGCGTCGTCCACCTCGGCTTCGCTGAGGTTTTCATCAATGTCGATATTGATCTGGGACACGCCGGCGCGGGACGTTGCAAACAACTCCTCGATCTCCGGCAGCTCCAGAAGCGCCGCTTCAATCGGCTCTGTGACCAACGCCTCCATCCGCTCGGCGTCGGCCCCCGGCAGCGTGGTCAGCACGAAGCCGAAGCGTTCGATCAGGGTGGGGTCTTCCTGGCGGCCGAGGGACAGAACCGCGCCGACGCCGCCGGCGAGGGCGACGAGCAGAAACAACGCCGCCAGCCGCGGCAAACGGAAGAACACCGTGCGCCACATGGGACTACTGGCCTCCGGCTGTAAGGATTTCGTCGGCGACAGGCGTGATCGGCTGGCCCGGCGTCAGCCGCTGCAATCCGTCGACGATGATGCGCTCGCCATCGTCTACCGCGCCGCGAACGAATACATCGTCGCCCGCCGAGTGGACGATTTCGACCAGCCGCGGCTCGACGGTCCAACGACCGCCCTGTTCCGCGGCGACATAAATCGACCAAAGCCCGCGGCTCGTCTCCGCAAGCGCCGAAACCGGCGCCCAGAACCCGCGTTCGTCGATTTCCCTGTCCAACTCGATGCGCAGCACGGAACCCGCGGCGACGCTGTCGGGATCGGCGATGTCGAACACGGTCGTTACGGTCCGCTGCCCCGCATCGATGACGCCGGTGGTTGAGCGCAAAGTCGCCGCCACGGGGCCTCGATCAGACTGAAGCATATAGTCTTCGCCGGGGATGAGATCGGCCGCGACCCGCGCCGGCAGGCCGATCCGCGCCTCCAACCGTGAGGACTCGACGAGCTCCAAGATGGGCGCGCCGGGGGCCGCTATCGCGCCCTCGTCCATCATACGCTGGGTGACGACGCCGTCGAACGGCGCTCGGATGGTGGCGAGGTCGATTTCGACCCGCAAGACATCGGCCTGGGCCTTCATTGCATTGATCAGGGCCAAGGATGTGTCGGCCTGGGCCACGGCTTCGTCGACCCGCTGCTGCGAGACATGCCCCTGAGCGCGCAGGGTGCGCTGGCGGTTCACGGTCTGCAGGGCCAGCGCGTAGGACGCCTCGGCTTCCACGATGCGCGCCTCGGCCGCGGCGAGTTGCGCGCGGAGCCCGCGGGTGTCGAGCGACGCCAGCTGCGCCCCCGTTTCAAATCGGTCGCCGACGTCGGCCCGCAGCGTTTCGACCCGTCCCCCCGTCGAAAAGCCCAATTGACTGGTGCGGCGCGCCGCGGCGAGTCCTGTGAAGGTCTCATCGAGATCCAAACGTTCAGCCATCCGAACCATACGCACTTTCGCGCTAATCGGACGCGGCGTTTCGGTGAGGACGAGCGGCCCCTCCTCTGACCTCTGGTTAAGCGCAAATGCGCCGAGGCCGGCGGCGATCACCGCAATCACGACAAGAAAAACGACGCCTTTCAGCGCCGTCGGCCGTTTGGGCCGATCCAGCCCGTCAGCGCTCGCGTACTCATCTTGCATCGGGATCTCCAACACCGCTGCGGCTCTGTACGTTACCGAACGGCGTTTGGAAAGTAAACAGCGTTCACTTCTCTAGTCCCCTGACGATTTGATCGGCGTGAAAATCGATGAACGCATCGCGATCGATGTTCGAATCGCTTGGCAGCAGGAGCGGGAATCTCGGGAAATGCGCCATCAGGAGCGCAAGACCGTGGGATGCGGCCCAGATCGATTTCGCCGCCAGCGCCGGATCGAGGTCCGACCGGAACGCCCCGACCTCGACGCCTTCCTTCGTCATCTCCATCAGCGCCACGAACGCCTGGCCCTTCTTCTGAGAAAGAAAGGCGTCCCAACTCTCTTGATGCGAGGGAGCGGCGTGGCCGTCCTCGGCCGGCTGAACGCCGGAGAACGCGGCGGCGTAATGGTGGGGCTTTTCGAGCGCTTTGCGCACGTAAGTCCCGACGCAGTGGCGCGCCCGTTCGGGAAACGGAAGGGCGAGCTCCCGCATCCGATCCACTTCGGCCAGGATGCGCTCGAAGAACGCTTCTTTCAGTTCATCGACCAGCTCGGTCTTCGATCCGAAGTATTTGTAGATGGCCGCCGGGGAGTAGTCGATTTCGTCCGCCAGCCGACGAATGGACAGGCCAGCCTCCCCGTCCTCGGCGAAGACGCGCTCGGCGGCCTCCAAGATCGTATCCCGCACCCGCCGACGGCGGCGCTCGGCAGGCGACGCCTCAGGGGGCGACTCAGGCAGTCCGACATTTGACATGTGTGTAGGATAACAGCGTCTCGCGCGAGATGAAAACCCTTGTTCAAAAAGTAAACGCCGTTTTCCCGACATGCTTTCCAGCCGTTTCGGAACCGCGTAGAGAGCGACGGTCATGGCTGATCGATTCCCACCTTCGCCGAAAACGGGCGCGCCCCTTGCGACCACACCTCCCTCCGCCGCCGGCCGGCTGCTGCTCGCGCTGCGCCGGTCCGCCCGCAAGGCCATGTTGGGTCCGCCGGGGCCCTCGCCGCACGCCGTCGACGAGCTCCTGCGCGTCGCCGCAAGGGCGCCGGACCATCGACGCGTCGAGCCCTGGCGCTTCTTGGTCTTCGAGGGCGAGGCGCGGGAAACGTTCGGCGCGGCGCTGGCGGGGATCCGGTCGCGCGTGGAGCCAGAGACCAAAGCGTCGGAACTCGAGGAAGACCGCGCCCGGTTTCTGCGGGCCCCGGTCGTCGTCGCGGTCGTCTCGTCGCCCGACCCGGCGCACAAAACGCCCGTTTGGGAACAGGAGCTCTCCGCGGGCGCGGTGTGCCACAACCTGTCCCTTGCGGCCAACGCGGCGGGCTGGTCGTCGGTATGGCTGACCGAGTGGCCCGCCTATGATTCGGACGTTGCGGCGCTTCTCGGGCTTAAAACCGGCGAACGGATCGCGGGCTTTCTCTATATCGGCACCGCACGCGCGCCATCGCCCGAGCGCGCGCGGCCCGATCTTGCGGACAAGATTCGCCGCTGGACGGGCTAAAGCCGGATCTCGCCGGCGATCAGCGCGTCGAACACGTCTTCGCTCAGCGGCGCGTAGGCCCGTTCTTCCGGATGCGCGAACCAGATCGGGTCGCGCACCTGGCGCGGATCGAAGCCTTCTTTCACAAGCTCCACCTTGCGATACTTGAACGTCCCGGTCGTCTCCGCTTCTTCCTGCCGCCGAATGAAGATCGGTACGGCATAGCTCGGCAGCCGATCGGCGAGGAACGCGTAGAGGCCGCTGAAATCAATGTCGCCTTCGGCCGTGATCGCCGCCATGCCCGCCCGGCCGTCCATGCCCGAGATGGCGACGCCGTAGACATTGGCTGTTGCGACGCCGGGATATCCGCTCAACACCTCGCCCACCTCGTTGGTCGAGACGTTTTCGCCCTTCCAGCGGAACGTGTCGCCGATCCGATCGACGAAATAGATATAGCCGCGCGCATCTTTCTTCATCAGATCGCCGGTCCGGAACCAGAGATCGCCGGGTTCGAACACATCGCGGAGCAATTTTTTCTCGGTCGCGGCTTTGTCGCTGTAACCGTCGAAACGGCCGCGGGCTTCATCGCTGACCCGGCCTACGGCTTCGCCGGGCTCGCCGGGCGCGGCATGGATGCAGAACCCGTCCTCGCCCCGAACGGGCGCCTCCTCGGCGACATCGAACTTCAAGAACGCAATATTATCGAACTTCGAGGCGATCAGTTTCGGAATCCGACCGACGGCGCCCACCTCTCCGTCAAAGCTAAGGAAGGTGACGTTGCCCTCGGTTGATCCGTAGAACTCGCAGAGCTGAGGGATATCGAACCGATCCAAGAAGGCCCGCCAGATCTCAGGCCGCAGCCCGTTGCCAAAGCCAGTCCGGATCTTGTGATCACGCTCGCGCGGATGCGGCGGGGAATTAAGGAGATAGCGGCACAGCTCGCCGATATAGACGATGACCGTCGCCCCTTCGTCCACGGCGTCGTCCCAAAACCGGCTTGCGGAGAACTTCCGCCGCAGGATGATGGAGGCGCCGGTCATCAATGCGATGCCGACGCCGCACACCCCGCCCGTGCCGTGGTAAAGCGGCAGGGTGAGGTAAACCCGGTCGCGCGCGGTGGTCTTCGTCGGCGGCACGAACGAGCGCATCATGCCTTGGACCCGATTGTGGGTGAGGCGCGCCGCTTTCGGCAACCCTGTGGTGCCGGATGTGTAGACATAAAGGCAAAGGTCTTTGCCCCGGAGATGGCTGCGCCGGCTGCGATCGGGCCGCGCCGCCGAGGCGCCCTCGAGGGCCGCGTCGAGATCCGCCGCGCCCTCCGCCGCGCCGCCCAGGGTCCACGCGGCGAGCCCTTCAGGCAGCTTTCCAGCCGCCGTCGCCAGCTGATCGTCTTGTTCTTCCCCGCAAATCAGCGCCTTCGCCTCGGCGACGGCGACGCAATGGGCGAGCGCGTCGCCGGCGAGGTTGTTGTTGATCAGCGCCGTTACAACCCCCACCTTGGACAGGCCGAACCAGACGGCCACGTAGTCGGGACGGTTCTCCATGAAGAGGGCGACGGCGTCGCCAGGCTCGAGCCCTTGATCGATGGCCCAATGAGCGATGCGGTTGGCCCGGTCCTCAAGCTCGGCATAGGTGATGATGCGGCCCTCGAAACGGAACGCCACGTTTTGACGATGTCGATCGACCGAACGCTCCAAGTCGTCGACGGCGAGATTGGCCGAGTCCGGCTGAATGTCCTTCGTATAGCTCAACAAACGCTGGAGCCCCGAAATCGTCGTCCAGTCCCGCTTGAGATTACGCAACGGCTCTAGCAAGGGTCACCTCCATTTGCGCGCCCAATGGCTTCGACGCGCTGATCATTCGCAAGTCGCAGACACGGTAAATGAAAGTTCTTTTCATCTCGTGCACATCCTATTTGCTGCGAATTGCCGCATCGCCGCCGGTCTGGTAGCTCACCGGGCTCCTCCCAATCCGAAGGAAAAGAGTCGCCATGACCGACCCCGTCGCCGACCTTCTTGATCTCCTCGACCTCGAACGACTTGAAGTCGACCTGTTCCGAGGCGAAAGCCCGGACAACGAAACCTCCCAGCGGGTGTTCGGCGGCCAAGTCATCGCCCAAGCGCTCGTGGCCGCCTACCGCACCGTGGCCGACCGGCTGTGCCACTCGCTCCACGCCTATTTCATCCGCCCGGGCGACCCCAACGTGCCGATCATCTACGAGGTCGACCGGGCGCGCGACGGTAAGAGCTTCACCACCCGGCGCGTGGTGGCCATCCAGCACGGCTGTCAGATTTTCAACCTCGCGGCCTCGTTCCATGTCGAGGAAGAGGGCTGGTCGCACCAGCACTCGATGCCGCCGGCGCCGGATCCCGACAGCCTGCCGACGCGCGAGGCGCAGCGGGAAGCTATGGTTCACAAGGTGCCGGAGCGATTCCGGAAGGAGTTCACCCGCCCCCGCGCGATTGAAATCCGGGAGGTCGATCCGCTGGACCTCTTCGCCCCCGCGCCGGCCGACGACAGAAACCAGCTTTGGTTCCGTGTCGCGCGGACGATCGACGAGACGCCGATGGTCCACCATTGCCTGATGGCCTATGCCTCCGACATGGCGTTGCTTGGATCCGGAAACCGGCCGCACGGCGTCAGCTGGATGTCCGGCAAGGTGATGTCGGCCAGTCTCGACCATTCCATGTGGTTCCATGCGCCGGTCCGCTTCGACGATTGGCTGCTTTACCAAATGGACAGTCCCTATGCCGGCGGCGCCCGCAGTTTCAATCGCGGATCCATCTACACGCGCACCGGCGAACTGGTCGCCTCCGTCGCCCAAGAGGGACTGATGCGGCCGGTGCGGCCCAAGCGCGGATAGGCGGCGGCGCGGAGGCGGAAGGCACGGTCCTTGCAGCACCGAGCGCTCGCAGGAGGCTCGACGATGTTGAAGCGTACGCTCGGAAAGGCGCTGCCATACGCCCTGAAGCAGCACGTTCGGCTCGCCGTCGCCGAGCTTCAGGGGGCCGCGCCGATTGCGATCTATCAAATGGGGAAAGTCGGGTCGACCACGGTCGAGGCGACGCTGCGCGCCCCACATATCAAACATACCATCTATAACGTGCATTTCATGACCCGATCCGGTTTGGCGCGCGCCGACACCTACTACGCCCGTGCGAATGCGGAGGCGGACCTCCATGTCCAAGCCGGCCGGGTCCTGCAGCAGCGGTTGGACCGACGCCGGGGCCCGCCCCGGCCGCCCTGGAAAATCATCACCCTGGCCCGCGACCCGATCGATCGGGATATCTCCGGCTTCTTCCAAAACATGCATCTCGACGCGCCTGGTAAGACATTCACCGAAGCCGAGATGCTGGCGCGGCTTCGCACCCACTTCGCCGAATACGACGAAGCGACCGATTTCGCCTGCACCTGGTTCGACCAGGAGCTGCGCGCACGCTTCGGCGCGGACGTGTTCAGCGCCCCCTTCGACGCCGCGCGCGGCTATCAGATCATAAAAACGCCGGCGGCCGACATTCTGGTGCTCCGCCTTGAAGATCTGCGGCAGGTCCTGCCCGTCGCCCTGCGCGACTTTCTAGGGACCGACCGGCCGTTTGAGATCGTCAGCGCGAACGTCGGCGACGACAAAGCCTATAAGGACCTCTATCGAAAGGTGAAGACAAAGCTTGATTTGTCTCTCGACACCGTCGCCTCCGTCTACCAGACCCGCTATGCGCGGCATTTCTACCATGACCGGATCGACGATCTGATCGCCAAATGGGCCCGGGCCTAGACCTCGCCCCGCGCGCCTATCCGGCGACGGCCATTGAAAACGCATTCAGCTTATTGCCATCCAGATCCCGGAAGTAACCGGCATAGAACCCGCCATCGCCGCGGGGGCCCGGGGCGCCTTCGTCCGTTCCGCCATTGGCGAGCGCAAGGTCGTAGAGCCGCCTCACCTGCGCCGCGTCCTTCGCCTGCAGCGCGACCATCACGCCATTGCCGACGCTCATCGGGTTCCCATCAAACGGTTTGAGGATGCCAAGTCCCGCCGCTTCGGAACTCCCCCAAGCGATGAAGCCCTCGTCCTCCGAGCCCATCATCCGCCCATAACCGAGCGCTTCGGCCAACGTGTCATAGAATTTCGCCGCGCGCGGGATATCCGTCACGCCCAACGTCACATAGCCGATCATGTCGCGTCCCTTCCTGCCGAACCGATAAGAACATTAACGGAACATCTTGCGTCTGTCGACTCTCTTTCGGGGCGCCCTCTCGGCTTAGCCTTCGGCCGCGTAGACCTCGCCGTCGAGATCATCGAGCTTGCCCTGCAGGTGCGCGCGCACGTCCTGGACCGCTTGATTGTAGACCGCGGGGCCGAGCCGGGCGAGCATGAGATCGACCACCGCCTCGGCGCGGAAATCCGACAGCGGCGCGTCGAACTCGCTCGAAAAGAGCGATTGCAGCGCACCCTTGATCGCCTCGCGGGCCGCAGGGTCGAGCTTCAGCGCCGTCACCGCCCGCCCCTCACCATTGGCGCGTGATTTCGCAAGGGTGGTCGCCGGGATAATTGCCGTAGCCGTCGGAGAGCGTGAACGTGCGCGGGCCCGTCATCGTCACTTCCAGCACCGTTTCGCGATTATAGACGTTGGGGTCGTAGAAGCGGAGAGAGTAGTTCTCGCCGCTGATCGGATTGTTGAACTGGGCCGAGCGCAGCGCGCCGTTCC
>CAYYNG010000028.1:0-10484 GCA_964472435.1 uncultured Hyphomonadaceae bacterium
GCAGGTGGATCCCTGGCGGGAGGGGCCGAAATGGAGCGGCGCTGTCTTGCCGGCCTTGATCGACCGCGTCGATGCGCTCTGGCGTCAGCGAACGTTCGACCGGGCGATCGCCTTGCATCCCTTTTATTTCGGTCCGGCGCTCCAGGCCGTGGCGGCGCGCCATAACAAGCCCTTCTCCGTCTTATTCCACGGGTTTGAGTTGAGGAGCCAACTAACGCTGCCGGCCCGAATCCGGGCGGCGCGCATGCGATGGGGCGGCAATGGGCCGAGTTTAAGCGATGAGACCCTCAAGCTCGCGAGGCGGGCTGACGAGATTCTCGCCAACAGCGCCTACACCGCGCGAATGGCGGCGGCGCTCACGCCGAAAGGTCCCGTGCGGGTCATCGGATGCGGGCTCGATAAACAAACCGCCCTTCGGGAGATCGAACGCGGCGGCGGGTACGATGAAGACTGCCGAAGGGAAACGCGCGCGCGCTATAATGTGCCGCTTGACGCGCCATTGATCGGCACGGTGGCCCGTCTCGTCCGATCAAAGGGAGTGGATGATCTGATCCGACTCGTGGGGGCCTTGCCGCAAGCCCATGGGCTCATCATCGGGGACGGGCCCGAACGCGACAACTTGCAGGCGCTGGCCAAGCGCCTGTCGCTCTCCGATCGCATTCACTTCGTCGGAGGGGTCGATGACGCTGAAAAATGGCGGCGATTGCGAGCCATGGACCTCTTCTGTCTCTTGTCGCGGAAGCTGCGCCATGGACAGGTCGAAGGGTTCGGCATTGCGCTGTTGGAGGCGGGCGCGGCCGGCTGCCCGGTCCTGGCGACCCGGTCGGGCGGCATCGTCGACGCCGTGGACGACGGGCGGACGGGGCTGCTGACGCGGCCAGGGGATCTCGCCGCGCTCAGGCGCGCCGCGGCCAAGCTCCTTTCCGATCCGAATTTGGCGCGTCGGCTGGTCGATGAGGCGCGCCGCGACATCCTGGCGAAATTCAACTGGGACCACATTTCACAAACCATTACCGAGGCGTGGGGACGGCTCGACGATGAAGCAACCGACTGCGGTTCCCCTAAAATGAATGCATTGGCGCAACGCGGGTTTGACAAAACAAAGACCGACCTGTTGTAGCAACCTATGAAAGGGCGGGTGGATCCGCGCGGCCTTTTCGCTGGATTTGGGTGAGTTTCGTGCGCTTTACTGATTTGGTTGCTCAGCAGCCCATGGTTCGACGGCTTGCCGACGCTGTGGCGTCGAAAAGGGTCAATGCCAACCGCCTGTTTCTGACCATTCTCGGCCGCCCGCCGGGCCGCGGCGAAGCCGCCCAGATCGTGGCCCTCCGCTTTGGGGCTCAAATCCGTAATCTTGTCGCCAGACGATCGTTTCAGGACGAAGTGCTGCCCGCGATTCAGAGCGGCGACTTTTCCTTTTACGAACGGATTGGGCCGGCTCCCGACCAAGCGTTGACCGTTTGGGCGGCGGAACGGTTGTTGCCTGAGGTTGATCAGCTGTCGCTCAAGAACGCCGATGATTGGGCGCATTATGCGCTCGCCTTGTTCGGGCCCGGCGATAGCCTCCTGCATCAAGCGCTGCCGCCGTCGGCGCAATCAGCCCTGTCGCGGCAGTGGGCGCAGTGGCGGGAAAAGAACCCCGCTGCGTTCCGGCCGCTCGTGGCTCAGCGGCCGACGCCGGGGCGGATCGCTTCATTTTTCGAGCTGTTCCTCGGGCGTCCCCCCTACGCCCGAGACGACATGAACGAGCGGGTTGAGGCGGGCTATCGCCGATCGCTCATGGCCATGCTTCGATCTGCAGAGTTTCAGAGGGTGTTTCTCGACTGGGCCGCTGGCGAGACGGCCGACTACGATCTACGGCTTAAAAAACGCGCGCCGGCCATCGCGAGAGAAGTGTGGCCTATTATGCGATGGGGCGACGACGAACCCTCCCAGCCGACGTCGTGGCGCGACCTATTCGCGTCTGTTTGGCTTAACCAAGAGAGGCGGGACGACCTTCTGTCGCTGCTCGATCGCCATCAACCGACCGATCTTTTCATCCGAGATTTGATCGCAGACTCGACGTCGCGTTTCGAAAGCGATCGCCCCGTTTCCGTCCTGGCTGCCGTGAAGCGCCCAAGCGTGTTAGAAGTGTACTTCAAGTCGCGGAGCGGCTGCGATGCGGAAGCTGTGACGATCGAAGCGGCGGACAGCGCGGGTCGCATACTCTTGCGGGAACCCGCGCCGGCGCTCCAGAGCGGTCGCCAAAGACTTCGTATCAAGACGAACGCGCTCGGACGCGCCTCCATCACGCCGGGGTATGTGGTCCGCGTCGAAGGACCGGATTTATCCGACGCCGTGCCGCTTCGCGCACGGCCCGCTCCGGTCCCGCCGGAGGATGTCATCGACAAGATCAATTGGTTGTGGGCGCGAGGTCGATGGGACCGCGCGCTGAACCAAATTGTCGAGCTTCGCGAAGGCGGAAATATCTTCGCCGCCGATTTTCTGTTTGAAACGCAGCGCCGTCTGTTGAGTCCCATTGAGGACGCTCAGTTCGATTGGCCGATGGACGACCTTTCGAGCCTGCGTGGCCGGCGCGAAGGCGAGGGCGCAGCGGACTTTGACGATCTAACACTGGAGTGGATGCGCGAGCACCCAGGGTGCGCGGCCTATCTCGCCTGGATCAGGGGTGAGAATGCCGCAAACGGTTCGGCCCCGGTGCTGCGCGCTATTGCAAGCGCGGATAGAGATGCGCTGCAGGCGGCCAGCGAAACCCTCTCTTCCTTAGAAAACATTTGGGACGCGCTCGTCGCCGCTCAGCTCGCCAATGCGACCGGCGAGCAATTGGCGATTATCGCCGACCGACTGCGCCATGAACGCGCGCAGGCGGTCAGGAAGGGATTCGCATCCCCGCGGGGCAGGCTGGCATTTGCTGCAGTTCTGCGAGCGTCCGCTTTTCTGCCCGCCGAGCTCGCAGG
The DNA here is from genome assembly GCA_964472435.1 of uncultured Hyphomonadaceae bacterium. GTDB lineage: Bacteria > Pseudomonadota > Alphaproteobacteria > Caulobacterales > Hyphomonadaceae > CAYYNG01. Next base: position 2,958 of record CAYYNG010000028.1, read on the forward strand.
GGAATGGGACATGGTCTTGGGCGCGGCCAAGTATGCAGAAGCGATTGGCGAAACGCGCGCTGCGTGCCGCATCGCGATGACGGCCGCGAAGGTTCGAGCCCCGAAACCAGATATTCTCACCCTCGCGGCGACGTTTGCGCAAAGGTATGGCGACCGCGCCGAGGCCGTCGCGCTGTACCGCCGGGCGTTGGACGCACGGCCTGGCGATTTGCGGCTCGAGGAGCGGTATCTGCGCACGGCTCGAGGGCTGAACTTGGTCGATCCGCTGCAACGCACGCCCGATTTCGTGGCGCGAGCCCGCGCCTATCGAGAAGCTTGCGTGAGCGCGTTGATAGATCGCCCCGACGCGATTGATCGGCGCATACGCCTCGCCGAGGCGCTGGAGCTGGAAGACAACGCGGCGGGCGCCTTGGACGTGTTGCGGGCGGCGGAGGCGCGGGGGACCTTGCCCGTCCCGGCCAAGAAACGCATGGTCGACCTTTGCGTCAAAACAAATGAAAACGAAGAAGCGCTCCGCGTCGCCGCGACGATCGAACCATCGGAAGACAGCGAGTGGCTTGCGATCAACGAGGCGAGGGCGCTGCGAGCGCTGGGGCGCGCGGAGGAGGCCGGCGAGCTTTTGACGCGACGCGCGAAGCCGGGCTGGCGAAACGTCAAGCGAGAGGGCGTGCGCAACCTTTTCTTCATAGGCGACTTTGAAGCGGCGGCGATCAAGGGGGCCGCGTTATGCGCGACATATGTCGACGATATAGAGTTACAGACGATTTGCGCGGCTGCGAACTTAGAACTTGGGCGCCTTTCCGCAGGGACCGCGCATGTGAAGGCGGCGCGCGCGGCCGGTGGCGCCGACCGTTTCGCAGAGGAGCTTGATCTTTTCGATTATGCGATCGCGCAGAAATCGGGCGATCGAAACGCTATTGAGAAGCTCAATCCGACGTTTCACCGGCTAGGATGTTCGGGGCTTCGCGTCCGAATGGACGGCGAGGGCCGTCTCGATGATTTCGTTGTGTCGGAAGAGGGCCCGCCGCCGCACGACTTACCGCCGCTGACCTCCGGTCCACTCGTGAGCGTGGTCATGACGAGCTACAATTCGGCCGCTTATATCGACGCTGCGATAAAGTCGATCCTCGATCAACGGTATCGCGATTTGGAACTGATCGTCGTGGACGACTGCTCCTCTGACGACACGCCCGAGCGTCTTCGACAGTGGAAGGCGCGGGACGCTCGGGTTCGGATCATTCTGAAGCAAACGAATGACGGCACGTATGTGTCGAAGAATATCGGACTGATGCAGGCGCTCGGGCGATATGTTGCGCTTCAGGACTCGGATGACTGGTCGCATCCAGATCGAATTGGAAAGTCCGTCGCGGCCTTGGAGGCCCGGTCGGATTTGATCGGCGTGACGACCGACTGGCTGCGCATGACAAGCGACGGGGCGCTGATGGTCAAGGCGGGTGGCCAGATTTCGCACGTTTGCTGCATCTCGTTGGTTTTTCGCCGAACGCCCGTGCTCGATGAAATCGGGTTCTTCGACAGCGTTCGAATTGAAGCGGACATGGAGTTCATCCGTCGTATCCGGCTCCGCTTCGGGGAAGCCGCTTACGCGCGTCTCCGTTGGCCGCTTCTTTTTGGCCGCGTCCGGAGCGATTCCCTGACCGGAAACGAGGATTACGGAATCAGTCGGACAGGTTTTTCCGAGCCAAGGCTTCAATACCAAGCGGCGCAAGCGGAATGGCACGCCGCCATAAGATCGGGGGCGGCGAGCCCGTATATGGCTTATCCGTTGCAGAGACGGGCGTTTCCGGCGCCGGCGATCATTCTGCCGGATCGATCTATGGTGGAGGCCTAGGTGCGTGTTCCAAATGCCACGATCTTCAACGGAAACCCGTATCACCGCCTGATCTATTCTGGCGTGCACGACCGTTTTACGCCGACAAAGACGACGATTGGCGGAGCGGTGAGCGGGCTGCGCGACCGCCAATTCGCGCCCGTTTTGCATGTCCACTGGGAGGAGCAGCCGCTTCGGAAAGCGGAGACCTCGACGGAGGCTGCGCTGGTTGCGGAGAAGTGTCTGAGCGGCCTGCGAGAATTCTGCGACGAAGGCGGTAAAATACTCTGGACGGTGCACAATCGATTGCCGCATGAACTCGAGTTCGTGGATGAGTTGATGCGATTGCGCGAGGGGCTTTCAAAACTTAGCCACCGAATATTGGTGCATCACACCGAAGCGATGGCCGCGCTGTCGCATCAGGTGCCAACACAAGCGTCGAAGTTCGCCCTCTTTCCTCATCCGTCCTATGCCGGCGTCTACCCGAATGAAGCGCCGCCGAGAAAAGCGAGCCGGCGAGGGATGAAAGAGCTGCTCGTGTTCGGCATGCTTCGACGATATAAAGGCCTGAACCTCTTAATGGAGGCGATAGGGCCGGACGCTTTTGAACTTGGTGCACGTGTTAAGATAAGAGGCGATGTCTTAAAGGATGATCCTTACCGCGAAGAAGTTGAAGGCTTCGGGCGCCGTCGCGACGTAGATCTACAGATCGGCCGTGTAGCGGACGAGGACGTCGCGGAGCTGTTTCATAACGCGTGGGCCGCGGTCCTGCCCTATGAGCGGGTCTTAACGTCGGGCGTAGCCATGTTGGCCCTCACCTTCGGCACGCCGATCGTCGCGCCGAGAACGGGCATGATGTGCGAGGTGTTGCCGACCGCTGCGCATGCCTTCTTATTTGAGCACGGAAACGCCGAAAGCCTTCGCAACGCACTATCGGCGGTGTGCAGTCTCTCGGCGGCCGAGAGATCGGCGCTTGTCAAAGCGAGCCGTCTGCGTGCGGCGGACTTTCATCCAGTCGACGCCAGCTCTTGGCTGGGTCGGATTATCGATGATTGTATGGAATAGGCCCGATCGCGCCTTAGAATTTCGGGATGCAAACGTAGTCCATAGGCGGGTGTTCTTGCTGAGCGGCGATTACGTGGTAACCGCTTGCCTCAACCCAGTCCCAGAACGCTCGCCGCTTCGCTTCCTCGACTTCGATCGCGATGGTGGGGCGGTCGGCTTGGATCCGCTCCTTCGCCCCAGCCAGCACCTCCAGCTCCATGCCCTCGACGTCGATTTTGAGAAAGTGGATCGCCGGGAGAGGCAGGTCGTCCAGACGCGCCAGCTCCAAATCGCCGGCGCCCGCCGCCAGCCGAACGGCCCCGAGATTATTCGAAGGGTTGCTCGTGATCGATGCGCCGCCGCTGATCGCGCCAAGTCCCAGATGACTGTAAGAGAGATCGACTTTTTCGGCGAGATGGGGATGATGCTGGAGGTTAAGATCGATGTTTGAAGCCATTCGCTCTCTGGCGACGGGATTGGGTTCAAACGGGATGACCTTTGCTGCGCGTGAGAACAGCCCATAGTAGATTGTGTGGTTACCGACGTTTGCGCCAATATCCAAGACGCAAGCGTTGAACGGAATGAGCGTCCGATGAAGCTCCAATTGGTCCTGGGCGAAGAACGCACCTCCTAGGTGGCGTTTAGACACAACGTCGTTCTCGTTCGAGACATGGAAGCGAAGACTTTTGCGTCTATGCGACAGTTCAACGATTTTGTTCATTACCGCGTCCCCGCTCGCCACGAAGTTCGATTGTGGCCGGACCGGCGACCAACCGCGACGCGCCCAGCGCCCGGACGGTCTCTCCGATCACGTTTCGGAGGTATCACCTCGGTGATTGCCTGGCTAGAACTGTGCGGAGAGAGCTTCGCCTAGCGTATCAATATGAAGGAGACCGCCATGGTCGGTGAGATAGAAGCGGCCGCGCCACCAAAAGTCATCGCCTTGATCCGCTTCTCCTATATCAGCGACTCTGGCGATTCGTATGTGTTGACCCGCGGCAAGGACCTTAACGAGCGGGTCGAAACCATCCTGAATGATCGCCGGCTTGAGAAGCGGTTCGACCTGTTCGAGAAGATCTGCCTGCCGTCTTTGAAAGCCCAGGATCCGAACGCGTTTGCGGCCATTTTGCTGTGCTCGGAATTGTTGCCTGGCCGCTACGCCGATCGGCTCGTGGCGAGCCTTTCTGCGCACAGCAATCTGCACGCCGTGTTTGAGGCCCCGGGCAATTACGGCGCGAAGTTTCAAGACGCCGCAACAAGATTGTTCGCCGCCGGCAATGGTCCCGTCGCCTCGTGTCGGCTTGATGACGATGATGCTTTGTCAGCCGACTTCAGCACGAGGATGTGCGAGTTTCTTCGGCCCGACCTCGAAGGATATTGCGTGTCGTTGACAACCGGTGTCGAGGTTGAGCGAGTGGACGGTGAGGCGCAAGCGTGGGAAAAGTATTGGGTGATGGGATCGGCCGGTCTCGCCCTGATCGCGCCGGACGCTCATGCCGGCAACATCTACTATATGGGCAACCACGCCCGGGTCTGTCAGCGGACGCCGACGATTATCGACGCCCGGGAGGTCTGCTATCTCCAGACCATTCACTCCGAGAATGATTCCGTTCGCCGACGTCCGCAAACGCTGTTCCCAGCGTCGGAGATACAGGAACGCTATCGGGGAAAGTTCGATTTCCTCGACCCGGTTGTGTTATCGGATTTCTGATGTCCGACCGGTTCCCCCGCGGCGCGTGCTATGGATCAGGGCGGAAACCGCCCTAAAGCGTCGGTCTTTCATTACACGCCAGACTGTCGCTTTAGGTCCTTGTTTTAGCGCAAGTCTCCGTTCGCAAACGATCCCGTTTGCTCCGAACTTGCTTTAGGTCGCGGCACGGCGAGCGGGAAACGGTATTGGTTCGCTGGCGGCGCTGGCGTCCAGGGGCGGGTTGCGCTCCGCGTTCGAGGCCGCCTCGACATCGGCAAGATACGTCGCCCAACACTCTTCAATCGGACCGAAAAAGCGCGTCGCCCCCTCTGCGAGATAGAGGCCGAGATTGCACGTTTCTTTCGAAAGCCGCTCGTTATGTGTCGCCAGGACGATGACGCCCGATCGCTCCACGAGCCGATCCATGCGCTCGCGGCTCTTGTCGCGAAACAAGGCGTCGCCAACGCCGAGCCACTCGTCCATCAACAGGACGTCCGGATCGAACTCCGTCGCCGCCGCGAACGCGACCCGCATCATCATGCCTTGCGAATAAGTTTCCATGGGATCGTCAATCGCCGCACCTATACCGGCGAACGCCTCCATGTTCGGCAGTCTTTCGCGGATGCTCTGCATGCTGTGACCCGAAATAAGGTTTCGCAGTATGAGGTTCCGCCGTCCGGACGATTCGCGCCTCAATCCGACGGTTAGGTTGAACAGGGCGCTGACATGCCCGTCGACATGCAGCTCTCCCTCGCTTGGCGGCAGGATGCCGGCGATGGCTTGCAGCAGGGTGGACTTACCGGCTCCGTTGGCGCCGATAAGAGCGAGCCGGTCGCCTTGGCGCAGTTCGAAGCTGACGCCTTTTAGGATCTCCTTCGTTCGAAGAAAACCGCAGCCGAGCCTGACTTTGAGGTTGTGCGCTCGAATGAAGGTCATGTCAGAGAAACGCCGTTATACGTCTACGGGCGAGACTGAAACAGACGCAGGTTGACGCCATCATGGCAAGAGTGATCGCGCCGACGATAATGATACTCCTTTGGTCGTAACCGCCTTCCAGGATCGGCAACCGCACCATGTTGAGATAATAAACAAACGGATTGTAGACCACCAAATTCGACAACGAGCCTGACTGGGGCGGGATCCACAAAATCGGGGTCAAGAAGAAGAAAACCCGCATGACGGTCTGCGTCAGCTGAATAACGTCGCGCACGAAGACGCTCAGCGTCGCCAGTAGAAAGAAAATCCAAAATGCGCCTAGAACGACATAAGCCATGCCCAAGATGGAAAGCGCGAATTGCTGCCAGCTGAACGGATACATCATATAGGCGATCACGTACGCTGGGACGGCTGCAAACATGAGTGTCATCAGCGACTGCAACAGCGCCGAGTAAACGAAAACGGAGTAGGGCGCTTTGATGCCTAATATCCAATTCCGCGCGCGCGTGAACGTCGCAGATCCACCCGCCAAAAGCTCGGTCAGGAACTGCCATGCCATGAAACCGAGGACGAGGTGGGCGGAAAAGTACCCGGTGTCGACATCTGTGAGATTGGGAAAGATCAACAGTTTAACGCCGATAAACACGACGAAAGAGATCGAGAGCCAAATCGGGCCGAGCAACGTTTTGTATGTTCGCAATCGCCATTCGTCGAGTGCAAGCATCGACCACAGCCGCCATTGGCGGAGGCCTACGAGGATGTCGGTCAGTCCGGCCATCGAATACACCTACCTCCACGACACGCCACCGCCCTGGGTCTACCGTCTCGGTTCGGACTGTTCAACGCTGCAAGGCCGAGCGCGCTGCGTTTGACGTCCCATGGCTCTCGGACGGCGAAGGGGGCTGCTCGGCGCGCGACCGCAGTCGCTGGGTTGAGCCGCCGATCCGGTCGGACTAGGAGAGATGACACGCCGAGGGTCTAACGGGATCATCGGCTGAGCCGCTATGCCGGGTCGAACCGCAATATCGTAAGCGTCATGCCTTCTAACCCGCGTTGGTCCTGTAGCGTTCCATGCCGTCGATAGATGAAATCCTGCACGCGGCGAAAACGGGCGCGCCGATTGAAACGCCTTATTTCCGGTATGCGCCCGACAATACCTGGGAGACGCTTTGGATCGTCTGCTCCCATATCGGCTTTCCAGCGGGAAAGTTCGCGCAAAGCCACGTGTTTCGGCACCTTGAAGGCGGCAAATTGTTCTTCAACTGCCCCGGAAACCATTGGTATTTGAAAGGCGTTCCGGGGATCGCAGACGACCTTGACGGCGTTGTCCGTTTCACGCGTCGGTTCGTTGAGGCGGCGAACATGGGGCGGACCTGTGTCGCTGGTCACTCCATGGGCGCGTTCTTGGCGCTCACCCTCGGTCTTTCGATACCGGGCGTTCGCTTTTTGTCGAGCAGCCCCGAGATCATTTTGGGGTTCGAAGGATCAAGAAGCCAGGCGCACGGCGTCTTAGACCGAGACGTGTTCTTTCGTCAGCTGGCGCTCCGGCCCCGCGAGGCGTCGGACCAAGCCCGAAACGGTCTCATTCTATTCGGTGCGTTCGATCCGATCGACGCATTCGCTTTGCATCAGCCGGCGTTCTTGTCGGGCGAGCTTGGCGGCGTGCGAGAGGTGTTCCACCATCATGGCGTCACGGAGTATCTCAACGCCTCGGGCCATGTGTATCTCGAGGTTCTAAAGCAGTGCGCGACGCTGGACGACGCCGGGGCGGCGACGCCGGATATTCTCAAACCCGCCGGAACATTCGGCAAGCCGGCGGAGTTCGAGGCCTTTTACCGTTCCGAGATCGCCCTTCGCAGGGGAAAGCTCGATGACGCTCTGGCGGCGGCCGATCATTTCGCCGATTGGGCGAACCCTGGCTGGCAGCACCAAAGATCGAAAATCTATTCGAAAGCGGGCCGGCGCCACGAGGCGCAATCTGCGGCCAGCAGAGCGTTTTCGGACGCGCCGCATGTCTACGAACACGCCA
>CAYYNG010000029.1:0-10446 GCA_964472435.1 uncultured Hyphomonadaceae bacterium
CGGGCAGGGCTTCCCCAGCTCGGCAGCAGCGCACATGCTTTTCCAGGTCTTGCGAGTTGAAACGGCACTGCTGGTCATTGATCTCGCGCAGGAACGAGAGCCCGCCGGCCCGCGTCGTGTAACGGGTCTGGGTGCAGCTCATAAGCGAGTATCCGGCGCGGCACGTGCCGACATTCGTCTGCTGGATCACCCGGGTCTCGCAGGAAAGGTCGGCTTCGCGCAGCGAGGCTTCTTCGGCCATGGCGAGGGCGGTCTCGGCCGTGCCCTGGGCGTCCGCGGCCTTGCTGAACGCCTGGCTCGCAAGTTCTCGAGCGTCCTGGAGCTTCAGGTTCGTTTCGGCGAGGGCCGTACGCTGGCCGTCGATTTCGACATTGAGTTTGCAGACGTCCTCGCCCGCCCGGCCGGGGCTTGCGCAATAATCGGCGATGCTGACATCCGACGGCACGCCCTGGCAGCCGGCGATGGCGGCGAGCGCAACGCCCGCGGAAAAGGTCCAAGCTCGCATCGGGATCTCCCTTTGGTGGCGGCTTAAGGGTTTGTTAAGACCCTGCGCGCGCGCCGCGTCAACGCGACTCGCGCGCTCCGCGAAATCACGCGGCCCGATTCCCAAGGGCTTGCAGGCCGCCCCCCTCCCGCGGGATAAGCGCCGAAACCGGCCAAGCGAAAGCGCGATCCATGTCCGATCTTCGGGCCATTCTCGGCCCCACAAACACCGGCAAAACCCATTACGCGATCGAACGCATGCTGGCCCACGGCTCTGGCATGATCGGCCTGCCGCTCAGGCTTCTCGCCCGCGAAGTCTACGATCGCGTGGTTTCGGAGAAGGGCGACCGCGCCGCGGCGCTGATCACCGGCGAGGAGCGGATTTGGCCCGAAACGGCGCGCTATTTCATCTGCACCGTCGAGTCGATGCCGCTCGGCCAGCCCGTTGAATTCCTCGCCGTCGACGAGATCCAGCTCGCCACCGACACCGACCGCGGCCACGTCTTCACCGATCGTATTCTGAACGCTCGCGGGTCGCACGAGACCTTGTTGCTCGGCGCCGGCACAATGCGGGGCGTCCTGAACGATCTCGGCCTCACGGTCGACGCCGAGATCCGGCCGCGCTTTTCCGAGCTCACGTATTGCGGGCCCTGCAAACTCACCAAATTGCCGAAGCGGACGGCGATCGTCGCCTTTTCGGCCGACGAGGTCTATGCGATCGCCGAGCTCTTGCGCCGGCAGAAGGGCGGGGCGGCGGTGGTGATGGGCGCGCTCAGCCCCCGCACCCGCAACGCCCAGGTCGCGCTCTACCAATCTGGCGAGGTGGACTATCTCGTCGCAACCGACGCCATCGGCATGGGCCTTAATCTCGATGTCGCCCAGATCGCCTTCGCGGGCGCGGCGAAATGGGACGGCCGCCGCCGCCGCCGGCTGAGCCCCGCCGAGATCGGCCAGATCGCCGGCCGCGCAGGCCGGTTCCGAGACGATGGCCTCTTCGGCGAAACGTCCGACTGCCCGACCTTTGACGAGGACGTGGTCAAACGGGTCGAGAACCACGAATTCGAACCCGTCGATGAACTTGTCTGGCGGAACTCGGACCTCGACCTCGGCTCGATCAAGTCGCTCATTGCGAGCCTCTCCCAGCCAGCGAAGCATCCAGCGCTGCGTCAGAACCCCGACGCCTTGGACGAGTGGGTGGTGCGCCGCTTATCGGAAGACGCCGCCGTCGGCCCGGATGTGACCGGCGTGCGGAAGGTCGCTCGCCTCTGGGACCTTGCGCGCCTGCCCGACTTCCGAAAAGCCGGCCATGACGGGCATTACGGGCTGGTCTTCGGCCTCGTCCAATCGATCGGCGATCCCGATGCGCGGCTCGGCGACGACGCGATGGAGCGACGCCTCGAGCGGGTCGACGTGGTCGAGGGCGACATCCCCACGCTGCAGGATCGCCTGGCCGCCATCCGCACCTGGACCTACGCCGCCAATCGAGACGATTGGCTGGAGAACCCCGCCGCATGGCGTGACCGCACGCGAGACATCGAGGATCGCCTCTCGGACGCGCTGCACGCCGCCCTGACGGCTCGCTTCGTCGATCGACGCACCACGGCGCTGCTCGCCAGCCTGCAGAAAGAAGACGCCCTCGTCAGCGATATCACCCCGGCGGGCGAGGTGAGCGTCGAAGGCCACGTGGTGGGCCGTCTCAAAGGCCTCTTGTTCGAGCCGGACTCGAAGGCCCAGACCCTCGAAGGCAAGGCCGTGCGGAATGCGGCGCGGGCGGCGGTCCGTCCCATCCTCGCGCGACGGCTCGCCGATATCGCGGCGGCGCTGCCGGCGGCGTTCGCCCTCATCGACACGGGCGAGGTGACATTCGACGGCGACCCGGTCGCCCGGTTGGCGGCGGGCCCGACATGGCTCGCCCCGCGGGCCGAGCTGATCGGCGGCGGCGAGGCCGAGCCCGCCGCGCGCGACCAAGCCCGGGCCCGGATCGAAACCTGGCTCGCCGAAACGGTGACGAAGGGCCTGCCGACCCATGCAGCGCTGACCCTTGGCGGCGGGGCGGGGACCCTGGAGGGCCTCGCCAAGGGGCTCGCCTATCGCTTAGTGGAGGCGGGCGGGGCTGTGGACCTGCGCAGCGACGGTGAGAAAGGTCGTTTAACGCCCGAACAACGCGAGGCTTTGAAGGCGATCGGGGTGCGCGCCGGCCGCGTCGCTGTCTACGCGCCGGCGGCGCAGAAACCGGCCGCCCAGCGGCTGATCGCGATTCTCAAAACCGCCTTCGACGGCGCTTCATGCCCCGTCGCACCCACCGGCGCGGGCTCGTTCACCTTGGACGAGGCCTGGCCCGACGCGGCCGCGGCCGCCAACGGCTATCTCCGTTTCGGGCCGCGGGCGATCCGCGCCGATCTCGCCGAGCGGCTCGCCTGGGAGATTCAAAAGCGGCGGACCGAGGCGGGCGCGAACGCCTTCGCCCTGCCGCCCGACCTCGCTTCGATCGTCTCCTGCCCGGGGGACGATTTTCCAGCCGTGCTGAAAGGTTTCGGCCTCACGCCCGCGGAGCGGGACGCGGAGACGAAGGCGCCGACCCTCTGGCGCTACGCTTCCCGGGCGCGGCCGCAAACCCAAGGCCGGCGCAAACCGCCCCGGCGCGCCGACGACGAGGCGAAGACGACCGGAAACGGCAAACCGCCTCGGCCCCGCCGGCCGGCCAAGCCCGAGCGTCAGCCCGACCCCAACAGCCCCTTCGCGGCGCTCGCTGGCCTGGTCGGCCAGGGCGGAAAGCCCGGCGGCTCCTCAGACGGGGGCGCATGAGCGAAGACGACGAGCCAGTGGCGCTGCGCCTCGATGTCTGGCTCTGGCGGGCGCGCTTTTTCAAGACCCGGGCGCTGGCCGGGCGCCACATCGCGGCGCGCGGGGTGCGGATCACCCGCAACGGCCAGGTTCGCCGCGTCGACAAACCCGCCGCCGGGGTGCGCAGCGGCGATATTTTGACCTTCGCCCTGGGCGATCGTATTCAGGCGGTCGAAGTGTTGGCCTTCGGACATCGCCGAGGGCCGGCGGTGGAGGCCCAGGCGCTCTATCGCCTCTGCACCGACGGGGCCTGAAGGATGACCGACATGTTTAAACGGATCTTCGGGAGCCGGGCTGAGAAAGCGCCGGAGATGGATCCGCGCCTCGCGGCCGCGGCGCTGCTGGTCGAGGCGTCGCTGACCGACGGCATCTACGCCGATATCGAAAGCGATCGGATCGTCTTCGTCTTAAGGGAGAGTTTCGAGATCGGGGAGGCGGCGGCTCGAGACGTTTTGAAAGACGCCGAAACCATCGCCGAGACGGCCGTCGACGCGCATCGGTTTACAAAGATCGTGAAGACCTTGCCCGAGACGCGTCGGGCGAAGCTGATCGAGGGGCTCTATTATGTGGCGCTGGCCGATGGCGAGCGGTGCCCGTTCGAGGACGCCTTCATCCGTCATATCGCCTCCCTGCTCCATATCGAAGATGTCAGCCGCGCCCAAGCCCGCCGCCGCGCCGAAGCGCGCCACGCCGGCGAGAATTGACATCCCGCGCCCGCACAGCCATTTGCGCTAAATCGACCCTCGCCACACAGCGGAATAGATCGCGATGACATATATCGTCATGGACGCTTGCATTCGGTGCAAATACATGGATTGCGTCGAGGTGTGCCCCGTGGACTGTTTCTACGAAGGCGAGAACATGCTGGTGATCCACCCCGACGAATGCATTGATTGCGGGGTCTGCGAACCTGAATGCCCGGTGGAGGCGATCAAGGCCGATACGGAAGACGAGCCCGATGGCAAGTGGCTTAAGATCAACACCGATTATTCCAAGACCTGGCCGAACATTACGCGAATGAAAGAGCCGCCCGCGGACCGGGAGAAGTTCGCCAATGAAACCGGCAAGCTGGAGAAATATTTCAGCCCGGAACCTGGCGAAGGCGACTAGGCCCGGGGCGAGGGCCGAACCGCCGATGATCGCGGCCGCGTTGCAAAAACGTGATATTTCTGCTATCCACATCCGTTCAAAATTCAAAAACCGCGGCGCGTCTCTAAACCCCTCTTCCCCGTCCCCAGACATGAGAGGGCTCTGGGACCGCTTAACTCTGTAGAGAAGGTGCGAAACATGGCGAAAAAACCCCAGGCGAATTCGGGACTGGCGTTCACGGTCGGCCAGAAAATTGTCTACCCGGCCCATGGGGTCGGGTCGGTGACCGGGATTGAAAAACAAACAGTCGCGGGCATGGACCTTGAGGTTTACGTCGTCGCTTTCGATCAAGAAAAAATGATCCTGCGCGTCCCCACCAATCGCGCGGAAGCCTCTGGCATGCGGGCGTTGGCCGGCTCGAAACTCGTCGACGACGCGCTTAAGACGCTCGGCGGCCGCGCCCGGATCAAGCGCACCATGTGGTCGCGCCGCGCCCAGGAATACGAAGCGAAGATCAATTCCGGCAACCTGATCTCAATCGCCGAGGTCGTTCGCGACCTGCACCGCGGCGATGATCAACCCGAGCAATCCTATTCCGAGCGCCAGCTCTATGAGAACGCGCTTGATCGCATGGCGCGCGAGTTGGCGGCCGTTGAGAATATCGACCGCGATGCGGCGATGGATCGGCTTGCGGCGTCCCTGGCGAAAAAGCGCGCCGCCGCGTAATCCACAACCTTTGCGATTGCGGCGGCGACTTTTTGTCGCCGCCGCTGATCCATACTCAAGTCCGAGACGTAACCCTTACACGCGACCCGTGTGGTCGAGGGTTTGAATTCACGGAGATTTGATATGGCGGGTACGGAGATGAGCGCAGCGACTGCGGATCGCCGGTTCGTAAAATCGGCCATGAAAGCGCCGATGCTCAAGCCCGACCACGAATTGGACCTTGCCCGCCGATGGCGCGACGACCAGGACGAAGCCGCGCTGCATGAGCTCACCACCGCTTATATGCGGCTCGTCATCTCGATGGCTGGCAAGTTCCGACACTATGGCCTGCCGATCTCGGATTTGGTGCAAGAAGGCAGCGTCGGTTTGATGCAGGCGGCCGCCCGGTTCGACCCGGAGCGCGAGGTGCGGTTTTCGACCTACGCCTCCTGGTGGATCCGCTCTTCGATCCAGGATTTCGTCCTCCGCAACTGGTCGATCGTCCGCACAGGCACGACCTCGGCGCAGAAATCGCTCTTCTTCAATCTCCGCCGCCTCCGCGCCAAGATCGACGATACGGGCGATGCGGTGATGACGCGGTCGAACACCACGTGGATCGCCGACCATCTCGGCGTGCCCGAGCGGGACGTCGAGGCGATGGCGGCGCGGCTGTCGGCGTCCGACCGGTCTTTGAATGCGCCGATGACCGCCGATGGCGACGCTGAATGGCAGGACCTCATTGAGGACGACCGGGCGATGCCCGAGGAAGAGGTGATGCGCACGCGCGACACCGCCCGCCGGAAAGAGTGGATCTCCCGCGCGCTGACGGCGCTCAACGCCCGCGAAATGCTGATCATCCGCCAACGCCGGCTGGGTGAAACGACCGTCACCCTCGAAGCGCTGGGCGAACAACTCGGCATCTCCAAGGAACGGGTCCGGCAAATCGAACACCAAGCGCTCGGCAAATTGCGCAAGGCGCTGGAGACGATTGTCGGCGATCCGGAAGAGGCCGGCCTTCTGCCCAGTCGCTAATCGAACGGCTCGGCGGTTTCGAAGTTGAAGGCGTGGGTGAGCTCCATTCTCCCTTCTGAAACATAACCGCGGATGCGGCGGGGTCCGGCCCCGCTGCGGCAGGCCGACGCCGCCGCCGCATCGACATCCACCACCAAAGCGGCGTCCTCCAATTCGAGCGTACACACTGCGCCGGGCCGGTCGGCCGATCCAGCGCGCGCCACCTGGGCGCTGACGATCGCAAAACCCCGGGTTCCCGGGGCGATGTCGGCGGCCTTCGGTATGGCGTAGGCGCCTTTGCTCCACATGCCCTGCGCCGCAGCCCGCGCCTCGGTTTCCGCCGCCAGCAAGAGATCGCCCAGGGCGGCGGTGTCGGGATAGGCGCGCGCCCGCGCGCCGCCCCGCCGGACCATGGCTTCGTTCACCCAAAGCCGGGGGCCGAGCGCGTCGGCCGTCTCGATATGGGCGAGGGCGCGGTCGTACCGGTCGCGGGTCAAGCCCGGATAATAAAGGCGCACCTCGCGGCCGATGACGAGGTCCTCCAAGAGGCGGCGGGACTCGTCGGCATAGGGCTGGCCGCGGCGGTCGCGGCGGGCGGGGGCCGGCGCCTCGATGCCGACCAAGCGGACGGAGAGGCCGGTGTCGAGCACAAGGGCGTCGCCGTCGATCACGCGCACAACGCGGCCGCGCTCGCCCGGCTCCAGGGCGGCGAGCGGTCCCGGCTCGCCGCAGGCCGCGAGCCAGGCCGAGGCGATGAGAATAGAGAGGGCGCGCGCCATGGCGAGTGTGCGATCCAAGCTTCGAGGCCCCAGCCTAGCGCCGCGGGGCCTGCCCCGTCAGCTGCGCCAGCGCAAAACCTTCGGCTTGATCGGGTTCTCGAACGGCCGGCCTTCGCTGCGCGCCGCCGCCCACTCGCGCTTGAGGGTCTGATACCATTTCGCCTGCACATCGATATCGTCGATCCAAAGCATATTGGTTTGGAAGACGAGGCCCTGGTTCTGGAGGTCCACCATGTCCCCGTCTTGATCGAGGAACGTCCGGGCGGCGGACTTCAGGATCGGCACGGCGAGATTTAAGAGCGGCGCGCCGGTCCACCACGTGATCTGGGTGATCCGGGTGCGGGCGGCGGTTTCCGGGGTGAGGCAGGTGAGGGTGAGGAGCCGCGCCCGCCCGCTTTCGACGATCTCCCATCGGAAGCCGGGCAGCTGAAACACGATCTCCGTCGTCACCGCACCGCCGAAGACGGCGCGGTAGGCGAGGGAGTTCGACGACGGCGCATGCCGGGCGATCGCCCAACCGCGCTCGCGGGGTTCGAACGGTTTCTCCTTGAGCTTCAGACCCGCCGAGGGCGGCCGCCACCACCATTGGGAATGGACGAAGGTGACATGGGCGGGGTCCATAAGGCCGACCACCGCATTGTCCATGTGCGCCTCGAACGTTCGCCCGATGGTGAATTTGGGTTTCTCCGGCAGCGGGCCGAAATCGGGCGGCGGCGCGGCCGGCGGATCTTCGCATCGGGCGTCGTGGGCGACATAGGCGAAGATGCAGCCGTTCGCTTCATGCACGGGGTAGCGGCGCACGCGGACTTTCGAGGGCTCGTAGGGCTCCTCGCCGGTCAGCGAGGGCATGAGGCGGCAGCCGCCGTCAGCCGCGAACCGCCAACCATGATAGGGGCACTGGACCGTCCACTCGCCCTCGGTCCGCACTTGCCGGCCCGCCGAAAGCGGCACCAGGCGATGGGGGCAGATGTCGCGCAGAGCGAAGGGCGTTCCGTCCGGCGTGCGGCCCGCCATCACCGGCTCGCCCAGAACCATGCGCCGGAATTGCCGCCCCGGCCGCAGCTCCGCCGATGCGGCCAGCAGATACCAGCTGTCTGTGAGGAGCCCGTCCTCGGTGACGCCGGGGGAGGCGGGCGCAGGGACGGTCGATTGGGTGTCGGCCATGGGCGGTCTCGGAGCCGGCCCCCCGCGGGGCCGCCTCAGCTTTCGTTGGCGAGCAGTCGGACGGCGGTTTCCGGATAATCGACGAAGACGCCGTCGACGCCTTGGGCAAGTGTCGCCCGCAATTCCTGCTCAACAGTGTCGAAGCCTGCGCCGACGTCGTCGTCGCGGAACGTGTAGGGGTGGACCTCAAGGCCGAGGCGATGGGCTTCGGCGACAAAGCCCGACGGCTCGCCGCTTTCCAGCCAAAGCATGCTCTTGTCGGGGCCGACGCCGTCCGCGTACTCGGCGATCTCGGCGAGGTCGGGATTATAGCCGAACTCCAAGGCGCGCTCCGACGCGGTCAAGAGCTGCACGAGGGGCCAATCGGTCTGGGCGCTGAGCGAGCGCAGAACGGCGGGCTCGAAGGACTGGAGGAAGACCGGAACCCCGAGCTCGGCGAGGCCGGCGCGCCGGATCGCCTCTAAGAGAGGAGCCTCCATGCTAAGGCCGATTTCGGCGAAGAAGGCGGGGGATTTGATCTCGGGATAAACGCCGACGACCTGCCCGTCCTCGGCCCGGGTGACCACCTCGTCGAGGATCTCGTCGAAGGTCGGGATTTCGAACCGGTCATTATAGGAGATGGGGCGGCCGTCGCGGGGTTGGCGGGCCCGCAGGCGCTTGAGCTCTGCAAGGGTGAAGTCTTCGACGAACCAGTCGTCCCGGGGGCCGAAGAACAGCTCCTTCGTCGTCCGCCGATCGGCGAATTCGGGCAGCTCGGCGACATTGGTCGTGGTCGAAAGGTACCGGTCGTGGCGGGCGACCAGCACCCCGTCGCGGGTCATCACCAAATCCGGCTCGATGAAGTGCGCGCCGGCGTCCATCGCCCGGCCATAGGCTTCGAGCGTGTGCTCCGGCAATCGGCCGGACGCCCCGCGGTGGGCGATGATTACGGGATCCTCGCCGTTCAGCGTCGGCTGGGCGTTCAGGATTACGATCTCCCGCTCCACCCGCTCGGCGCCGCAGGCCGCAACGGCGCACAGCGCAAGCCCGATGATCAGATGTCTCACCATTCCCACTCGATCCGAATTCGCCGCGCACCCACGCGCTTCCCCTCTTTATCGACGACTGATACAGCGATCAAATGACGCCGAAAGTCCATATTCGCAACTTCTCCATCATCGCGCACATCGACCATGGCAAGTCGACCCTCGCCGACCGGCTGATCCAGACCACCGGCGGGCTGACCGAACGCGAAATGCGCGAGCAGGTGCTCGACTCGATGGATATCGAGCAAGAGCGCGGGATCACGATCAAAGCCCAGACCGTCCGTCTGGAATACAAGGCGAAGGACGGCGAAACCTACATTCTCAACCTGATGGACACGCCGGGGCACGTGGACTTCTCTTATGAAGTCTCAAGGTGCCTTGCGGCCTGCGAAGGCTCGCTTCTCGTGGTCGACGCAAGCCAGGGGGTCGAAGCCCAAACCCTCGCCAATGTCTATCAGGCGATCGACCAGGACCATGAGATCGTGCCGGTGCTGAACAAGATCGACCTGCCGGCGGCCGATATCGAACGTGTTAAGGAGCAGATCGAGGACATGATCGGCCTCGACGCCTCCGATGCGATCGAAGCCTCGGCCAAGACCGGACTCGGCATCGAGGATGTCCTGGAAGCCATCGTGACGCGCCTGCCGCCGCCGAACGAGGGCGACGCGGAAAAGCCGCTGAAGGCCATGCTGGTCGACGCCTATTACGATCCGTACCTGGGCGTCGTGGTCATCGTCCGGGTGATCGACGGCAAGCTCAAGAAAAAGCAGAAAATCAAAATGCTGCGCACCGGCGCCGCCTATGAGACCGACCGGGTGGGCGTCTTCCGTCCCAAGATCACCGATGTCGACGAGCTCGGTCCCGGCGAGGTCGGCTTTCTCGTGGCCTCGATCAAAGAAGTGGCGGACACGGCCGTCGGCGATACGATCACAGAGGAAAAGCGGCCGACGGAAACGCCGCTCGCCGGTTATAAGGAGGTCCAGCCCGTGGTCTTTTGCGGGCTCTTTCCGGTGGACGCGGCCGATTTCGATGATTTGCGCGCGGCCATGGGCAAGCTGCGGCTCAATGACGCGAGCTTCACCTGGGAAATGGAGACCTCCGCCGCCCTCGGCATGGGGTTTCGCTGCGGGTTCCTGGGGCTGTTGCACCTTGAGATCATCCAGGAGCGCCTGAGCCGCGAGTTCGACCTCGACCTTATCGCGACCGCGCCAAGCGTCGTTTACGAGCTCACCATGACCGATGGGACGGACATGGCGCTCCACAATCCCGCCGATATGCCGGACGTCGTCAAAATCAGCGAGATCCGCGAGCCCTGGATCAAGGCGACGATCTATACCCCGGACGAG
>CAYYNG010000030.1:0-10434 GCA_964472435.1 uncultured Hyphomonadaceae bacterium
GGCCAAAAGCAGAAACTCCGACATGCCGAATTGGGGGATCATATCTGTCGCCGCGCTCCGGGGCCGGCCGCGCGCCTATTTCGTGGTCTTCGCGGCGTCCTTTTGCGGAGTGACGTCCACCATCTCTCCGTCGGGGAGGGATTTCGACGGCTCGCCGGCCTCGTCCTCCTTCAGCCCGGAGCGAAAGCTGCGGATCCCCTTTGCCATGTCGCCCATGATCGATGAAATGCGACCGCGGCCGCCGAAGACAAGCAGCGCCACGACGACGACGAGCACGAGCTGAAGCGGTCCAATCGACCCCATCACCGGCCTCCTTCTAAACGATTGCCTCGGCTCTCATACGCCGTTGCGGCGATCGGCTCAATCCAAGCGCCGGCTTAGTCGGCCTCTTCCTCGCCCATGAAATCGGTGACAAAGCCAGCTGCGTCCATCTCCAAGCGAGTTTTGTCCCCCGCGATATCGTCCGTTTCTTCGTCGGCCGCTTCGGCTTCAAATCCCTCGGGAACAACGTCGGAAAGAAGCCCTTCGGCTTCAAGCTCGGCCTTGCCGGGCAGCATTTCCAACGTCTCCAGGCCGAAATGCTCCAAAAACCCCCGGGTCGTGCCGTAGGCGACCGGCCGGCCCGGCGTTTTCCGTCGCCCTGCGACGCGCACCCACCCCGCTTCGAGCAGCTGATCCAGAGTGGTTTTTGAGACCGCCACTCCGCGCACGGCCTCTATTTCCGCACGGGTCACCGGTTGGCCATAGGCGATGATGGCCAGGGTCTCGAGCGCCGCCTGGCTCAGCGACTTTTGGACTTGGCGCTCCTCGACAAAGAGGAATTCGAGGTCCGCCGCGGTTTGAAACCGCCACCGCCCGCCGACCTCGGCCAGGGCGACCCCGCGGCCCGCATAGGTTTTCTTCAACGTCATCAGAACCGCAGCCGGGTCGACGCCCGGCGGCAAAGCTTCGGCGACCTGGTCGGCCGACAGGGGCTGGCCGGCGGCGAAGAGAACGGCCTCGGCGCGCCGCACCGCTTCCGCCATTGCGTCGGGCTCTACGGCCCGAAGTTCGAGCCGCCGGACAGATGCTGTAGCAGCCTCGACGGGCTCGGCGGATGGGCCGGGTTCAGCGGCGTCCACCGCGGCGGCGGAGCGCCTGTACGCAAAGGAAAGCTGGCGAACGGCTTTGCGAATGTCTTCGGGCGCGTTGTCGTCGTTATCGTCTTGCATCTTAAGAAGGTTCATAAGTCGCCCTTGTTGTTGTGATATGGTTTTCGCCCCGGCGGAGGTAGAGGGGGGCGAAATGCAGGTCTTGGCGCAGCTCGACCTCTCCGTCGCGCGTCAGCTCAAGGCTCGCAGCGAAAACGCTCGCCAGAACGGAACTGGCAGGGGCGTCGATGCTTTCGACTGAAATCGCTCGCCGTATCTCGTCCAGGCTCGCCCAATCATCCAGGCCGATCGCAACGCTGCGAAGCGTCTCACGAGCGCTTTCGAGCGGTAGGATAAGCTGTTTCTCGACTTGATGGGGAGCGTCCTCCTCACGCCGCGAGCGGATCAAGCCGAACGCTTGGGTCAAATGCCACACGGTCGTGTCGTATTCGAGGTGCCTGATCACCTTCGGCTGCTCAGGCTCGCCGCGGAGAAACACCGACCGCCCAAGCACCGGTCCGTCTGAGAGCGCTTCAGCTGCCGAACGCATCGCGTCCAGCCGCTTCAGCCGGAACGCGAGCCGGACCGCCATCTCCTCGCCGCTCGGCTCATCGTCGTCATTGACCGTCGGCGTCGGCAAAAGCAGCCGCGATTTCATGTAGGCGAGCCAGGCCGCCATAAGCAGATAGTCGGCCGCAAGATCGATCCGCTTCGACTTCGCCGCCTTGATAAAGTCGAGATACTGGTTGGCGAGCTCCAGAACCGAGACCTGAAGAAGGTCGACCTTTCGCTTTCGCGCCATATCGAGGAGAAGATGAAGGGGACCTTCGAATCCGGCGAGATCGACGGAGAACGCATCCTCTCCGGTCGCGTCTTCGGCCTCCGACCCTAGACCGTCTATGGCGATCACGGCCGCTGTCACGCGATGGCCCCGGTCGCCGGAAACATCTTACGGAAGCGCGCCCAGCCCGCTTCGATGTCGAAGGGCTGCGCCTCGGGCGCCATGGCTTCGGCGCGTTCAGCGCGACGCAGCGCCTCGCCTTCAAGCTTCGGCGCCGCTTCCGCGACGGTTTGCATTTCCGCGAAGATCTCGTCGGGATCTTTTAGAAAACCTGAACAGTGAAGGACAACGTCGCAGCCGGCCGCGATCGCGGCGCCAGCCCGCTCGTCCAGGCCGCCCCCGAGCGCCTTCATGCCGAGATCGTCGCTCATCAAAAGCCCGTCGAAGCCAATGCGTTTGCGGATAATGTCGGAGATCAAAACCGGGGAGACTGTGGCCGCTCGGTCCGGATCGATGGCCTCGTAAAGAATGTGGGCGGTCATCGCCATCGGAGCGTCGGCGAGTTTTGCGAAGGCGTCGAAGTCCTTCGCCAACACGTTGTCGCCGTCGGTCACCCGCGGAAGCTCCGCATGACTGTCGGCCCGCGCCCGGCCATGGCCGGGGATATGCTTGATCACGCCCGCGACGCCGCCGGCCGCCAAGCCCTCCAGGGCGGCGCGGCCGAGGGCGGCGGCCTGGTCCGGTGTCTCTCCGAAGGCCCGGTCGCCGATAATGTCGTGCGCGCCGGGTACGGGCAAATCGAGCACGGGCGCGCAATCTGCGTGGATTTGCATGCTGGCGAGTTCGTGCGCGATCAGGCGATGCCCCAGCCAGACGGCCTCCAAAGCGCGGCTGGGATCGTCCGAATACAATTCGGCATACGCCGCCGCCGCTGGGAAGACCGGCCACTCCGGCGGCTTAAGGCGCGCGACGCGCCCGCCTTCTTGGTCGATGAAAACGAGACATGCGCGCCCCATCGCCTGCCAGATCTCGTCCACGAGCCGACGAACTTGATTGCGCGAACCGCAGCTGCGCCCCATCAGAATGACACCCCAAGGGCGATACTCGGCGAACAGAGCGCGCTCGGCGTCCGTCAGCTCTTGACCGCCGATGCTGAGGATGCAGGCGCCGAGGTCCGCCACTAACCGGCCACCACGATGCAGGCGCGCCCCTCGGCTTTGAGCGCGTCGCAAAACGCGCTTGCATCGCGTCGCGTACGGAACGCGCCGGCTCTGAGCCGGTAAAAGACCCCGCGCGCCCCGAGATCGGCGCGCTGGACGGATTTCTGCGCGCCGATAAACGCCTCAGGCAACGCAGACGTCGCGCGCGACCATTCGACAGCTGCAGCGTCTTCGGAGCGGAACGCAGCGAGCTGAACCAGATAGTCCCCGGTTGGATCGAACGCGAACCGGGGTTCCGGCGAGGCGGGAACCTCAGGCGCGCGCGCCACGGGGGCCCTTTCCGCAACGATCGGCGGGGGCAAGGCCTCGACCGCGACAGCGGGGATTTCGGGGCCCGGCTCCGGCCGCTGGCGCGGACGAATCGCAGAAGACGGGCGAAGGTCGCGCGGCCCCGCGCCGCTTAGCGCCGGCTCCTCGTCGCCGCCCGGCTGCGCGGTCTCTCGAACAGCGGCGTCCAACACCGCCGCCCCCCGCTCGGCGCCGTCGATCTGGTCGTAGATACGGATCTCCATGTCTTCGCGCATCCCGCCGCCTGGATCCTCTGGCGCTCGCTTATAGGGCGTCTGCACTGCTGCAATAACGGGCAGACCGGCCCCATCGACGCGCACGCCCTGCCGATACGTATTCCACACAACGGACCCGAAGATCAGCAAAACGCCAACGGCCAGCGCCAAGATCAAAGGGCCGCGGCCGCCCTCGTCGTCACGCGGATCGAACCCTCGATAATCGTCCTCGAACGGACTAAAGTCGAAATCGCCGGTGCGGTTTGCGCCCATGGAGCCCTCATCGATTCAGCAACGAGCCTTAACGCTAGCCCCCGTTTCGTTAACGTTAGTCTAATCGAAAGCCCGATGAGAGCGCGCAAAAGCGGCTAAATCATGCTGTCGAGGTTAAATAGGCGGCGGTGCTCGTCGATTGCGAAATTGTCCGTCATCCCGGCGATATAGTCGCAAACGAGGCGCGCGCGCGACGAGCCCTCGACCGCCTCGGCCATCGACCGCCAGGGGGGCGGCAGAGTGCTGGGCTCTTGGAAAAACTGATGAAAGAGGTCTCGAAGGATGCGCTTGGCTTGCGACCGCATGCGATTGACCTTGTAGTGTTGGTACATTCGCCGATGCAGAAACTTGCGCAGGGATGTCTGCTGCTCGTTCAACGCCTCGGAAAAGGCGACCAGCGGCCGCCCCATGGCACGCACCTCGGCCGCGGACCGTGGATCGTGGTCGCGCACCCGCCGCTCGGTCTCGTCCGTAAGGTCGTTGATCCAGACGCCGATCAGTCGCCGCACCGCCTCGTAGGTCGTCCGCTTCGGATCCAGATCGGGATGGTCCGCTGCGACGCCGGCGAAGACGTCGCCGACCAGCGGCAGCTCCCGCAACTCGTCGATGGTGAAAAGCCCGGCGGCGACGCCGTCGTCGATGTCGTGATTGTTGTAAGCGATATCGTCGGCCAGGGCGGCGACCTGGGCCTCAGCCCCTGCGAATGTGTGAGGCTCGAGATCCGCCAGGTGGGGAAATTGGCGAAACGCCACTGGCAAGGCGCCGATATCATCGATCGCTTCGACGAGCGGGCCATTATGTTTGATTAACCCTTCCAACGTTTCCCAGGTAAGATTCAAACCATCGAACCGCGGATAGCGCTCTTCGAGCTTCGTCACCACGCGCAAGGTCTGTGCGTTATGATCAAACCCCTCGAACTCCGCCATGCACGCGTCCAACTGGTCTTCACCGGCGTGGCCGAACGGCGGGTGGCCGATATCGTGGGCGAGCGCAAGCGCTTCCGCCAAATCCGTATCGAGCCCTAAGGTGCGGGCGACGGACCGGGCGATCTGGGCGACTTCGAGCGAATGGGTCAGCCGGGTGCGGTAATGGTCGCCCTCATGGGCGACAAAGACTTGCGTCTTCTGTTTCAGTCGGCGGAAGGCGCTGGCGTGTATGATGCGGTCGCGGTCTCGCTGAAACGGGGTTCGCGTGCGAGACGGGGGCTCGTCGACATAGCGGCCGCGGCTTTCACGCCAGTCGGTTCTGAAGGGCGCAGCCTTTTCCATCGCAACGAATATCCCTATTTAAGCTGAATGCCAGAGGTCACTCTTACCGAATCCGCCGCCAAACGCATTAAAGCGATTCTCGCGAAGCAATCGGAGGCTCGGATGCTACGCGTGTCCGTCGACGGCGGCGGCTGCTCGGGCTTTTCCTACAAGTTCGATTTTGCAACGGCGGCTGATCCTGATGATTTGGTCATCGAACGCGACGGCGCCCAGGTCGCGATCGACGATGTCAGCCTCGAATTTCTCAAGGGGGCGGAGATCGACTTCACCGAAGAATTGATCGGGGCGGCGTTTAAGATCCGCAACCCGAACGCGACGGCGAGTTGCGGCTGCGGCACAAGCTTTTCCGTCTAACCCATGAAAACGCCGCAGGGGAAGCCGAAACCGTCGGAGACGCCGGTTGTCCGGGAGGGAAACGTTCTCCCTCTTCTCAGGTCGCCGCCCGAACCCGTTTTCGACAAGGACTGGTTCTACGAGGAGGAAGCTTTCTTTACCGAATGGATGGACGATTTCGACTAAGCTTGGCACTTGTCAGAAACGTCGAAAGCCAGCCGCCCCATGTCGATCCATCTCTCTCCGCTGGCGGCCTTGGCTCTTTTATTCGTCACCGTCGGCGGCAGCCCTTGTCTGTCCGAACCGGTGCCCAGTCCGCTACGCATCACGGGAGATGGGCGTTATTTCGAAACAGCGGATGGCGGACCCTTCCTGTACTTGGCCGACACGGCCTGGGAACTCTTCCATAAACTGACCCTGGAAGAAGCGGAACTCCACCTCGCCGATCGCGCCGACCGCGGCTTTACCGCAGTCCAAGCGGTGGTCTTGGTTCAGAGCGATGGCCTTCGCACGCCCAACGCCTACGGCGAACGGCCGTTCATCGATCTCGACCCGGCGCGGCCGAACGAGGCCTATTTCCGCCATATCGACGCTGTCATCTCGAAAGCCGCTGATTTGGGGCTGATCATCGGCCTGTTGCCGACCTGGGGAGATAAAGTCCCAACCCGGCGCGCTGGCGCGGGCCCGGTGATTTTCGACGCCGGCCGCGCCGAAGCGTTTGGGCGATATTTGGGCGAGCGATACCGCGACGCGCCGATCGTCTGGATCCTCGGGGGCGACCGAAACATCACGGATCCAGAGGCGCGGGCGGTTTGGTCTGCAATGGCCGAGGGGCTGGACGCGGGCGACGGCGGCCGGCATCTCATCACCTACCACCCTTCGGGCGGGCGCTCCTCATCCGACTACTTCAAAACCGCGGCTTGGCTTGATTTCCACATGTTCCAATCGGGCCATCGGACGGCCCGCACCCAGCCTCAAGACCTGGTCGCGAGCGACCGAGCCCTAGAGCCGCCGAAGCCGACGGTGGACGGCGAACCCGCCTATGAAGGGTTGCCGGTGCGGTTTTGGACCTATTTGAGCGAGACCGACGGGCCTGGCCGCGCCGCGCCAGACGCTGTTCAAACCACTGACGGCGTCATCACCGACAAGAGCCATTTCCGAGAGGGTTTCTTCGACGATTACGATATCCGCGTGCACGCCTACGCCACCCTCCTAGCGGGGGCGGCGGGGTTCGCCTACGGCAATAACGCGATCTGGCAGATGTTCGAACCGGGAGAGCCCTATCTTCTTCCGGCGCTGAAAAGTTGGCGGGCGGCGCTTGAGGATCCGGGCGGCGACGATATCCGCCATATCCGTGCGCTTCACAACCTGCGTCCGTTTCACGCGTTCGAACCCGCCCCGGACCTGTTGATCGGCGCGGCGGCGGGCGGGGTCGCCGTCGCAGCCTCGCGCGATCAAGCGACGATCCTCGCCTACGCGCCGGAACCCGCGCCCCTCACGTTCGACGCCGCAGAGGTCGCGCTCGGCGCACGCGACGCCTTTTGGTTCGACCCCCGCACCGGGGCGGCGCACGAGGCGACGCCCGCGTCAACGCCGGGCGGGCTAAGCTTCGCGCCGCCCGCGGGCGGGCCGCGAGAGGACTGGCTCTTGATCCTCGATCGCTCCGGCGCCTATGCCCGCCATCTCGGAAGCAAGCCCGTTCAATAGCTCTTCGGCAGGCCCAAAACGCGCTCGGCGATATAATTCAAGATCATCTCGCGGCTGACCGGGGCGATGCGCGCCAGCATGGCCTCGCGCATCCAGCGTTCCACCTGATACTCCTTCGCATACCCCATTCCGCCATGGGCGAGCACCGAGGCCTCGCACGCCCGAAAGCCGGCCTCAGCGCCGAGATATTTCGACGCGTTGGCTTCAGCTCCACAGTCGGCGCCCTGGTCGAAAAGGCTGGCGGCCTTGTAAGCGAGCAACTCAGCCGCCGATAGCTCCGCCCAGCATTTCGCCAGGGGGTGGGCCACCCCTTGGTTCTGGCCGATGGGGCGGCCGAACACGACCCGCTCGTTTGCGTATCGAGCCGCCCGCTCGATCGCCGCGAAGCCGAGGCCGATCGCTTCAACGGCGAAGAGGACCCGCTCGGGATTCAAACCCTGGAGCAAATACTTGAAGCCCTCCCCCTCCTCTCCGATAAGGTGCTCCTTCGGCACATCCAGCCCGTCAATGAACAGCGTGTTGCACTCGACGGCCTTGCGGCCCATTTTCGGGATCGGATTCGCCTCGATCTTGCTGCGATCCAGGTCGGTATAGAAGAGCGAGAGGCCGAGATAGGGCTTTGCGCACTGCTCTTTCGGCGTTGTCCGCGCGATGATCAGGATCTTATCGGCGCGCTGGGCCCCGGTGGTCCAGATCTTCCGTCCGTTGATCGTATAGCCGGCGTTCGTTCGCTCGGCTCTCGTCTCCAGGCTTGACGTATCGAGCCCGGAATTCGGTTCGGTCACGGCGAAACACATCTTTTCTTCGCCAGAGATGATCTTGGGCAGATTCTCTTGTTTCTGTTCTTCGGTGCCGAACTTCTCCAGCGGCTTCGGACCGAAGATGTTGAGATGTATCGCGCTCGCACCCGAAAAGCCGGCGCCGGACCGGGTCACGGTCTGCATCACCAGCGAGGCCTCGGTTAGTCCAAGTCCCGCCCCGCCATACTCTTCGGGGAAGGCGACCCCAAGCCATCCGCCTTTCGCCATCGCGTCTGTGAACGCTTCCGGCCACTCGCCGGTGTCGTCGGTCGACGACCAATATTCATCGTCGAAAGGCCGGCAGGCGCGCTCGACCGCGTCTTTGATGGCCAATTGATCCTCGGTCATCTCGGCGATGGCGTGCATGGCGGAACTCCTCTCTTATTCGAGACTTATGCGCCGCGCAGATCGGCGTCCAGCGTCACCGCGCCGCGGCCATGGCGCGCGAGGGGTCGAAGGCGGCGGCCAAGTCGTCCCGTTCCCCATTGAGAATGTGGTTCGCCACGATCTCGCCGGTTAGCGGCGCCAGCAGAACGCCGTTCCGATAATGTCCCGCTGCGAGATATCTACGCTCGCCGATCCAGCCGATGAGCGGCCCATGGTCCGTCGTGCCCGGGCGGACGCCGGCATAGGCCTCAATGACCTCAGCGCCGCATAAACCTGGCGCAATCGTCGTCGCCCGGTCGAGCAGCCCCGTCAACGCAGCGGGGTCGGGTCGTTCGTCGTCCCGGCCAGGCTCGATCGTGGCTCCGACGATCAAACGGCCGCCGATCGGCGAAAGGTAGAGATCGCCGCTCCTTATGACGTAAGTCGGCGATCCGGGCCCAGGTTTGAGCGCCAAAGCCGCCCCTTTCACGGGTGTGATCGCGGCGAGATCCGGCGATGCGTTGCGGCCGGTGCAGTCAAGGACCACGTCAAAGCGAGCAAGGGTCTGCTCGCAGCCGGTCAGATCGATCGCCGCGCCCCAGCGGACGTCGCCGCCCCTCGACCGGAACGCCGTCTCCAGGCGCGAGAGCACAGCCTTAGGGTCGACCCACCCGTCGTTCGGCAGCTCGAGCGCGCTCTCAATGTCCCGCGACAAGGCCGGCTCCGCCCGCCGAACGGCGTCGCCGTCGAGCCAATTGAATGCAACGCCCCGCGCCCCCAAGGCAGACGCGAGCCGCTCGATTTGCCCGACGCCCCGGTAGGTCGCGACGGCGAAGCTCGGCCCCGGGCGGTAACCCGAATCGGACCCGCCGTGATCGCCGAGCGTCGCCAGCCAGCGCGGCCACAACTGCGCGCCGGCGACGCAGAGATCGAAGAGCCGGTCGTGCGCGCCATCGGCGAGGCCGGCTTCATAGGCCGGCGCGATCATCCCTGTCGCCGCGCGGCTGGCGCCTTTTCGGCCAAGGCCGTCGGCGGCGTCGAAGATCGAGACAGCGGCGCCGCGCTGAATAAGGGACCAGGCGCAGGAAAGACCGATCAGACCCGCGCCGACGATGGCGATATTCATCGGGCCGGTATAACCACATCGTTCCGGCGCGACCAAGCCGCCGGGAAAGTCCCTAATCGGTCCGCCGACGCTCGACCCGCCAGAACCGAAGGAATGCCGCAGCCCAGCGACGATCTTGGAAGATCAGCGTTTTCTCCAAACCGTCCGTTCGAATGCTGGTCTTGACCATCAGGTCGGGGTCGCCGAGCTCAGCGCGAAAATCGTCGCAAACCTGCTCCTGCCAATGGGCGAATGCATGGATCGCCTTCACAAGCCTGCGCTCTTCCGACGGCTCGGACACCCGCACGCTAACCACGACATCGCTCATAACCCACCCCCGAAACTCAACCCTTATTATCGTCTGTGTGGAGCCTATTCACACATAAACACTTTGCTGCAATGCGCAATCGCAGCGAATGCTATGAACGATTTCATACTGACCGCTTCCCACAGGGCGTATTTGCGACTAGTTCTCAATCCGTTCATAGACCATTCACGGCGCTGCAAGACCGGCGCCGAGACTGTTCTCGCGCCAAGGAGGCCACGATGATCCGCAGGTTCGCCCTTTTCTCCGCTGTGATGCTTGCTGCATGCGGCGCGCCGGAGGAGACGGGCGCCGGCCCCGCCGAGGCGGCCGAAACCGTCATTATCTACAGCGCGCGGCACTACGATTCCGACGACGCTCTGTACGACGCATTCGAGGCGGCGACCGGCATAAGGGTTCGGGTTCGCGAAGCGAACGCCGCCCAGCTTCTCGAAACGATGAAGGCCGAAGGCGCCGGCAGCCCAGCAGACGTCGTCATCGCCTCGGACGCCGGCGCGTTGTGGCGGTTTCAGGAGGCGGGACTACTTCAGCCCGTTCGGTCTGAAAGTCTGGAAGCAGCCATTCCTGCACGCTACCGCGACCCCGACGGCCATTGGACGATGCTGGCGCTGCGGCTCCGCGTG
>CAYYNG010000031.1:0-10391 GCA_964472435.1 uncultured Hyphomonadaceae bacterium
CTGATCATATCGTCAGGATCCGTCCCGAGGTCGGCGAGACCTCGCCCCTTAGGGTGGCGAGCCAAGTGTTTGTGATCGCGGCTCGCCCCGAAGCGGTTTCAACGGCGAGCAGATTGGCGCCGATCGGATAGAAGGCCCGCAGATCGCTGTTCAGCTTTTCTTGAAACGCGCCGGCGCCCATCCGTTTCGCGCAAGTTTCGGCGTGGCCCGGGGCGAAAAACACCTCGTTCTCCACTCCGCCGCCGCCCGGCTGCTGGTCCGGGCCGCCGGCGCGGCGCGGGGCCTCCCAATCGGTGGCGCCCACGATCACGTTGCCAGCGAGGGCTTCGCCGAGGGCCGCCGCCGCTGCGAACCGGGTTTCAGGATTGCCGAGAATGTCGACAAGGATCGCCGGCGCGGTCTTCGGCAGGGCGGCGAGGTCGTCGTAAGCGACAACAGTCGTGTAGAAACCAGTGTTTTCTGTGAACGCTTTATTGGCGGGCGAGGTCAGGCCCGTCACGGCGAGGCCCCCGCGCTTTGAAGCGGCGTGGGCGTAAGCGATGGCGGTTTTCGACGAGGCGCTCGTAACGATGACATGGGCGGGCGGCGTCTTGCGCGTCATCAGACTGTCGTCGATTAACCATCCGGTGGCGTAAAGCGGCCGGAACAACATTTGAGCTGCTTCAAAATCGGGATCGTAAGCGGCGTCGTTCGAGGTGAGGTGGTAGATATTGTAGAAGCCGGGCAGCGGCTGGCGGTGAACGACGCCGTCTGTGAAACCATGCGCGTTGACCCGCGTCGGCTGGACGACGAGGTCGGTCGAGGCGGGGAGATAGCCATAATAACGCTGGCCGGGTTCGACGCCGGGGGCTCGGCTTTCCGCAACCGATGCAAAACCCCACATCGGCACCCGGCCCCAGCCGTCCTCTTCGGCTGGAAAGAAGTTCCAGTACCCCGCGAAATCGGCGAAGGCCGCATAGGTGACATTGTTCGCTGTAAGCGCGAACGCCTCGATCTTCAGCCGCGCCTCGCCGTCGCCGAGCGGCGTCTCCTCCCGCTCGACCCAACGCGTATCCGCGAAGTTGGATTTGTTGACGATGAAATCGGCGGCCATGGGCGGCGTATCCTTCTTATGGGGTCATCGGCCGAGATCGACCTCGAGCTTTGCGATCGCGTGGACGAAATTGTTGGGCGCAAGCTCGCCCTCGCCGGTCCAACGGACGTTTGGAAACCGGTCGAGAATTTGCCGATAGGCGGCTTCCAGCTGCATGTTGGCGACCCGTTGGCCGAGGCAGACATGCGGCCCTTGGCCGAAGGCCAGGTGCTCCTTGGCGTTCGCGCGCTCGATATCGAACCGGTCGGGATCGGGAAATTTCGCAGGATCGCGGTTGGCCGCCGGATAGTACATGACGACCTTCTCGCCTGGCGAGAGCGGCTGGCCGCCGAGCTCGGTGTCCGTCGTCACCGTGCGGCGCATATAGGTGACGGGGCTGACCATGCGGATCGCCTCGTGAACGAAGTTGGGGAAGAGATCCGGCTTGGCGATCAGCTTCTGCCGCTGGTCCATGTGCTGGGTCAGCAGCTTCATCGCGCCCGACAGCGAATTGCGCGTCGTGTCGTTGCCGGCGAAGACGATCAGCAGCCATGAGCCGTCGAGAAATTCCGGCGACAGTTTCTCGCCATCGATTTCGACATTGGCGATCGCGCTGAGAAGGTCATCCTTCGGGTCGGCCCGGCGCTGTTGCAGAAGCTCGCGGCCGAACTCGAACAGAGCCTGGATCTCGCCCATGAACGCCATGATCTGTTCGGGCGTCACGTTTCCAAGGCCTTCCTGCTGGGCTTGGTATTGCGAGGTTTCGAGAAAGTGCATCCAATGGACGAGTTTCGGCCGGTCGGCGGCCGGCACGCCCAAGATCTCGCAGAGCGTGAAGAGCGGCAGCTCGGCGGAGAAGTGCTCCACCATGTCGAGCACGGGCCCCTTCTTCTCAATTTCGTCGAGCAGGCGGCCGACCTCGGCGTCGACCTTCTTCCGCAGCTCGGCGACATAGCCCTGGCGGAAGAACTGCATATGCTCCATGCGAAGCTCGGTATGGTGGGGCCGGTCGAGGCAGATCAGCGTGTTGAGCGAGGCGGAGTGGAGCAGGGGGTGGCGCGGCGCGTCCTCCATTCCGTAGCTCATCAGAATGCCGCCCCGTTGCGAGGAATAGGTGGCCGGGTCCAACTCGACCTGCTTGACGAGGTCGTATGGGGTGACCGCCCAGAAGCCCGCGCCATGCTCCTCGGGATGCCACATCACGGGGGCTTTCTCCCGCATTTCAGCGAAGGCGTCGAACGTGTAGGCGCCGGTTCGCGAAAAGACCTCCGGGTCGGCTAGGTTCACCGGCGGCTCGAGCGGATGGACCGGCGGGTTCGCCGGCCCCGCGGGCGGCGTTTCCGCTTGATAAGTGTCGGTGACGTTCTGCAATCCCATGTCGGAACGGCTCCTTAGTGCGCTTGATTGGCGGGGCGGACGACGATCTCATTGACCGCCATGTTCGGCGGGGCTTCCAAAGCGAACGCGATCACGTCGGCGATGTCGCCCGCTTCGAGGAATTCGAAGCTGAACGCGCCGCCCATGTTCTTCAATACAGCCTCGTCGGTGATCGTTTGGCCGAGCTCCGTCGTCACGGCGCCGGGGCAGATCGAGGTGACGCGAACGCCGGTCTCGGCGGTTTCTTGCATGAGGCCGTCGGTGATCGCCCGCACGGCGTGCTTGGTGCCCGCGTAAACGCCCGACGAGGGCCGAACCTTGAGACCGGCCACCGACGAGACATTGACGATATGCCCCTCGTTCCGCTCCAGCATATGGGTCAGCACCGCGTCGATGCCGTAAAGGACGCCTTTGATATTGACGTCCACCATTCGATCCCACTCGTCCACCTTGCGCGAGGCGAAGAAGGAAAGCGGCATGACCCCGGCATTGTTGACGATCGCGTCGATCTGGCCGAAGGCGGCGATCGTGGCGTCTGCGAGCGCCAGCATGTCCGCGTGGCTCGCGACATTGGTCGGGCGGAAGCGGGCGTTCTCGCCGATCTCGTCGACAAGGGCCGACAAACGGTCCTGGCGGCGGGCGGCCAGCATGACCCGTGCGCCCCGCGCCGCCAGCGTTTTGGCGGTCGCTTCCCCGATCCCGCTGGAAGCGCCCGTGATAATAATCGACTTGCCGTCCAAGGACATGCGCTTGGGCCTCCCGCTCACCGCCGAGGCGTCTTCGGCCTCCGTCGTCCGCCAGGTGTAGCCGAACGCGCGCGCGGGCCCAAGCGTGACGTTGGGGCAGTTCGGGGTCGATTGGCCTCGGGGATGAGATCGGCGAGCTCTGCAAGCAATGCTGCGGCCGGCACCTCCTCGACGGCGCCGGGTTTGAGGTCGCCGAGTTCGAATGGTCCATAATGGGTCCGGATCAGGCGGTTGACGGCGAGGTCCAGCGCCTCCAACGCCCGGCGAACCTCCCGTTTCTTGCCCTCGGCGAGCGCGACATGGATCCAATTGTTCGCCCCTGTCGTACGCTCGAGCGTCGCTGTAATCGGCGCATAGTCGACCCCGTCGACAGTGACGCCCTTTTTCAGCGTGTCGAGCGCCGCCTGAGTGATCTTTCCATGCGCCCGCGCGCGATAGCGCCGCTCAAACGCGTTCTTGGGCAGTTCCATGGCCCGGGCGAGCTCGCCGTCATTGGTTAGGAGAAGGAGCCCCTCCGTATTCAGGTCCAGCCGCCCGATCGTCACCGTGCGCGGCAGGGATTTCGGCAGCTCGTCGTAGATGGTTCGACGACCCTCCAGGTCTTTCGTGCTGGTGATCAGGCCCGCCGGCTTGTGATAGCGCCACAAACGCGCCGGTTCGGGCGGCTTGATCCGCTTGCGTCCGACCTTGATCTCCTCCCGGCCCGTCACCTTGACGGCCGGCGAGGCCAGCCGTTCGCCGTTCACGAACACTTTGCCTGCTTCGATCAGCGCCTCGGCCTCCCGCCGCGACGCGACCCCGGCGCGGGCGAGATATTTCGCAATCCGTTCGCCTTCCGACCAATCCGTTGGAATTTTTGATTTTGGGGTGGGTGAACGTCGCGGTCTTCGCCCCGCGCTTGGTCGCCGGCCCGTCTCTCGACGCTCCGTCATCTCTTTGGTCCTAGGGTCCATACTCAATTCTTTTGCCGCAGTGAGCGGCGGAGTTCCGGTTCGTGGCCAGGCGCGGTCCCGCCGAAAAGGCGGGCCTCTTCAAGGGAACGCAACGCCGCCACGGGCCGGAAAACCGGTGCTCGGTGCGGACGGTGGACGCCTCAGCCAGCTGACCGGCGCCCTGCTGCGTCAAGCCGCTTGGCCGGGGCGCGCCCCGCCCTGCGCGTCTTTCCTTGCATGGCTTGATCATCTGCCTGTCACTCCAACAAAAGAATTGAGTCTGGACCCTAGGTTTGGCGGAGTTTCTCCACCCGATCCTTATACGCGCTTTCCATCTCGGCGAAAGCGGCGGCGACCGCCGGGTCCTGTCCCGCACGTGCCAGATAGGCTTGGCATTTCGGGGTGTTGGGAAATGCGCCCTCATTGTGCCAGGCGGCGAGGCGCGGAACGTAGAAGAGGAAGGGCGCGAGGGCGCAATCGGCCTGGGTCAGCCGCGGGCCCGCGGCGAGATCCCCGGCGAGATAGGGCTCGACATACCGGAGGCCCGTGTTCATCCGGGACCAAGCCGCCGCCAATAGCTCGTTAGGGAGCGGCTTCCGCATCGCGACCATCAACTCGAGGAATGCCGGCGCGATATAAAGGTCGGCGATCCGTGCGATCAGGCGGCACTTCGCGGTGTCCTCGGCCTCGTCGGGCAAAAGCGGCGGGTCGGGATAAAGGTCCTCCAGATAATCGACGATCGCCTGGGATTCGGGCAGCCGCAGCCGCTCGGTCTCCAAGATCGGGATCTGCGCCATCGGGGTCAGCATGGCGAGCGCCGGCGCGCCCGGCGGCGTGTCGATATAGTCGATCCGGTCCGAGAGCCGCTTTGCGCGAAGGGCGATCTTCACCCGCTGGCCGAAGGGCGAAAGGTTCGTTGAGTAGAGAATCATACGCCCAGATGAGGCGCTTAGAGGAAGTTGATCAAGGGTGCGCCTATGGCGAGGCCGAGGCCGAATTCCGTGGCCACCCAGGTGCGGTTCAGCCCCGCGCCGCCCAGTTTCTCGCCATCGAACATGAGCGAGACGACCCGCCCCAAGCCCGCGCCAATCCACCCCAAGGCCAGGGGCGCGACGACCAGCATGCCGATCTCGGCCGGCGCCGACAGTGCGATCGCGAGCGCCGACGCATGCACAAGGAAGAAGAGCCCGCCATAGGTTGCACGGAATTCGGCATAGCCGCCCGGCCGACCGGCGGCCGCCTCGAGCCGCACCACGCCAGACGCCCAGGCCGGGCTGATCAACGCGCCGAGACCCATGGCCGCGCCCGCAGCGAGGGCGATCAAAGAGACGAGTTGCGCGATCATGGCGAGGCTCCTTTGAACGGGAAGTAGGGCGTCTTCGGGAAAAGCCGAACAACGCCGTCACCCCGCCTCGCCGGCCGACTCGCGCCAGGCCGATTTCGGCCATCGCTTGTGCATCCAGAACCACTGCGTCGGCGTTCGCCGGACCGCGCCCTCTATAAAGGCCGTGATCCGTTCAACAGTATCTCTAAGATCGCCGTCGGCGTCGCCCGTCCGCCGCGGGTGGATCGGCGGATGAAACGTGACGCAGAAGCGGGCGGGCCCGGTCCGGATCGTCGAGACGGGGAGGACGGGAACGTCGTACTTCATCGCAAGGCGGGCGGGGCCCGGGGCCGTCATGGCCTCGTGGCCGAAGAAAGGCACCGGAACGCCCTCTCGGAATTTCTGATCGTTCATCAGGGCGACCGAGCGCCCCGACGCCAGCGCCGTCATCAGTTCCCGCGTTCCCAAACCCTTCGGGGTCAGCACTTCGATCCCATACTCATGCCGCGCCCGATTGAGGCGGCGGTCGATATAGGGATTGTTCAGCGACCGGTAGGTGACGAGGCAATCGGTCGGCCGCCGGCAAATCACCGCCGCCATCACCTCCCAATTTGCGAAATGACCGGAGATCAAAACCGCCCCGCGGCCGCTTTCCCGAATGGCGTCGAGGTGTTCGAGACCCTCCACGGCCACCCGCCCGCCAGGCGCGTAGGGGTCGATACGAGAGAGGTGCGGCAGCTCGCCCGCCGTGCGTCCCGCGCTGTCCCACGCCGCCAGGGCCGTTCGCCGGATCTGGGCCTCCGACCAGTCCGGAAAGGCGAGGCGGAGGTTGCGGCGCGCCGTGCGGTGGGCGCTCGTCAGCGGGCCAACGCGCCGGAGCAGCCAGCCGGCGACGTTCGAGGCTCGATCCGGGCCGATAAGTTTCATTGGCCGCCAGTAAAGCCAGTCCCAGGCGACCGTCTCGATCACCCAGCGCACGCGTTTGCGCAGGCTCGCGCGGGACTCGACGTCCCGTGAACGGACATACTGTTGCGCCGCTTTCATCGCGATTTGGAGTTTAGCGCCGTTTCGAGGAACAGCGCAAAGCCGGGTGCGTCGTCGAATACCGCGTCGACGTGGAACACCTCGACGCCGGCTTGGTCCGCGGGGGGGAGCCGGGCGGCGTCTTTCTCCGTTGTCACAAGCCGCGCACCCCGCTCCTCCGCAAGGCGGCGCAGATAGGCGAGGTCGGAGGCGGTGTAGCGGTGATGGTCGGCGAAGGCGGCCTCCTCGACGACCACCCCGCCGGCCGCCCGCACCGCGTCGAACACTTTGCGGGGGCGGCCGACGCCGGCAAACACGACAAGCGGGCCGAGGGGGGCGCCGGCGCGCGGGGCGAGCCTAGCCCGGAATATCGGGATCGGCGGGTTGCGGAACGTCGCCGGCGTCGGCCCGTCGCCCATGAGAACAACGGCGTCGGCCCGGGCGAGACCGGCCGCAGCCGGCTCTCGAAGCGGCCCCTTAGGGATGACATGGCCGTTGCCGAAGGGCGCCTCGGCGTCGACCACGACAAGGCTGAGGTCTTTGTGGAGGCTTGGATTTTGATGCCCGTCGTCCATCACGATCGCCTCTACGCCGTCGGCGGCCATGGACCGAGCAGCGGCGGCGCGGTCGGCGCCGATCCATGCCTCGCCGTCCGCGGCCAGCATCAAGGGCTCGTCGCCGACCTCCGCCGCCGTCGCTTGGCCGGGATCGACGCGGAGGGGCCCCGTCCGCTTGCCGCCATAGCCGCGGGAGAGGGTCGCCGCACGCACGCCCTGATCCGACAGGATCGCGCGGACGCGGCGGGCCAGGGGCGTCTTGCCGGTCCCGCCAGCGGTTAGATTGCCGATGCAGACCACCGGGACGCCGATGCGAGCTGGCGTCGCCCGCTGGATCCGCCAGGCTGTTACGGCGGCGTAGAGCATCGCCGCCGGCGTGAGGAGCGCGCGGGTCAGCGGCGCGGCCTCGCGCGAGCTTGGGTCGAGCCCAGCGGCCCAGAAAGCCGGCGGCCTCACGCTAACAGCTCCAGCAGCGTCGCGACGGTTCGCTCATAGGCGCCGCCGCCCGCTTCGGCCAGCCGGCGTTCGATCTCGGCCTGATCCCAGCTCCCATCGCCTCGCTCGAGGATATCGTTCACGGCGGCGGCGAGCGCGGGCGCGTCGTCGACGAAACGCGCCGCCCCCGCCGCGGCGAGGCGCTCGAAGACGGGTTCGAAATTCGCAACCGACGGGCCCGAGAGAGCCGTCTTTCCAAGCCGCGCCGGCTCGATCGGGTTGTGGCCGCCAACGCCCGGGGCATGGCCGCCTCCGAGATAGACCGCGTTGGCCAGGCGGTACCAAATCCCCATTTCACCGATCGTATCGGCGATGAAAACGTCCGTGTCTGCACTGGGCCGCGGGGTTTGGCTGCGGAACCGCGTCTTGCACCCTGCAGCGAGCGCCGCGATCTCCTCCGCCCGCTCGGGGTGGCGGGGGGCGATGATGGTGAAGAGGTCGGGAAACCGGTCGCGGAGGATCGCTCGCGCCTCGAGCGCCAGGGCCTCTTCGCCAGGATGGGTGGAAGCGGCGAGGAAAACCGGCCGGTCCGCCAGAACCGTTTGAAACGCCTCAAGCGCGCCGGGCGGCGCGTCGAGCGGCGGCGCCGAGGCTTTGACATTGCCAAGCGCCGACACCGGCCGGCCCAGAAGCGCGGAGAGGCCGTCGCCCGTTCGCTCGTCAGCGGCGAGGATAAGGTCGAACCGGCCGAACAGGGCGCGGGCGCTGCCCGGCCGCCGCCGCCAACCTGCAAGCGCGCGTGCGCTCATGCGAGCGTTGACGAGGGCGGTTTTCGCGCCCGCGCGCCCGGTCTCGAAGATCAGATTGGGCCAGATCTCGCCTTCGCCGAAAACCGCAAGGTCCGGCGACCAGTGACGGACAAAGCGTCTCACGGCGCCCGGCGTATCGATCGGGGCCATCTGTTGAATCCAAGCGCCGACGCCGGCCGGGGCGGGGGCCAACAGCGAGGCGGCGGTCTGGGTCTGGGTCGTGATGAGGACGGCCGTCTCCGGTTTCGCGGCGGCGACGCCGAGAGCGAGCGAACGGAGCATCAGCCCTTCGCCGACGCTCGCCCCATGAAGCCAAACCAGCGGCCCCGGAGGCCGGACCGCCCGGGTCCGCCCGAACCGTTCGCCGATGCGGCGGGGGTCCTCTTTTCCGCGCAGCGCCCGTCGTCGCAGCCACATCCCGGCGAAGGGGGAGAGCAGAACCGTCAAAGCTCGATAGAGCCGAAGCGCGGGTGTCATTCGGCGATGGCTTCGCGCGTATCTTGCGCATGCTTCGGCGCCCGGCCGCTCAGCGCATCGGCGCGGCGGGTGGCGGCCATCAGCCGATCCTCCAGGGTTTGGCGCTGGGCTTCCGCATCATCGCCCCGGCCCATCTCGAGCGGCGGGCCGAAAACGATCGCCCCGCGGCTGAACGGCAGCGGCGCGGTGAACCGGTCCCAGGTCTTGAAACGCTTCGCCGGCGCACTCGCAACGGCGTAAGGGAGGATCGCGGCGCCCGACCGTTTGGCCAGGAGGATAGGCCCAAGGCTCGACACCTGCCTGGGGCCGCGGGGGCCGTCGGGCGTAATGCAAACGGCGCCCCCCGCTCGCAGCCGCCGAACGGCGTCCGCTAAGGCCCGCCCCCCGCCATTGTCTTTCCGCTTGCGCTTGTGGGCCGAAGAGCCCCGCACGCTTTCAAGCCCGAGATGGCGGATGGCGTGGGCGACGGGCTCTCCGTCGGGGGAAAGGGAAATGATCATCGCCGCCGGCCCGCGCCGGCCCGGCCAATGCCGCATCTCGCGGATCCAGCCCGCTGGAAGAAGTGCGATCTGGCCGTGCCACGCCGCAACGATCACGCCGCCTCCCCGGGCCCAGGCGGCTTTGGCCCCGTCGTCGCCCTCTACCCGCCAACGGATCGTCCGCGCGCAGAGGGCCATATAGGCCCAGATCAGCCAGCCAAGCGCAGCGCTGGCCGGCGCGAATCGCAACAGCCGTTTCATCGCGTCCGTTATAACCGTCCGAGCCGGCGAAGCTATCCGGTCAAATAAAAACCGCCCGGCGCGGCGCCGGGCGGTCTCGGGAAATCAGAGTATGAAAGCGATTAAGGCACGAAGACCGTGTAGACGACCTGCGCTTCGATCTCGCCAGCGCCGTCCGAGAGGTCATAGCCGGCCGAACCGCCGAGGGTGTAGACCGAGTCGAACCGGACCGACTGCGCAGTGATGGTGCCGGGGGCCGCGGCCGTTAGACGATCCCCGAGGAAGATCTGCGCGCCGTTCAGCGTCGCAAGGTCGGTGACCGTCGTGTCGATGCCCGAGGTCGCGCTGTTGCCGCTGTGCGGGAACTGGGCGCTGCCGCCGAATGTGACGCCGGCTTGGCCCGTGTCGTCGGTGCTCATCGAGAGCGAGTAGCCGATGTCCGAGAGGTCGAAGTCGGTGTCGGCCGCCGGCGTGACTTGCGTCACAGCGGCGTCGATCGCGAAGGCGGTGTTCGACGCCACGAAGAAGCTCGACTCCGCGGTGAGATCGGTGTCGCCGGTGATGTCTGTCGTGGGGTCGATGCTGAACGCGGACAGCGCGTCGAGGGCGCCGTCGGAATCGGCGTCGACTGCGACTTGGCCGACGCCGTCGACGGTGAGCGCGCCAGCCGCGGAGTCCGGGGTCGGGGCGAGCGAGCCTGTTACGACGGTGTGCACATCGTCGGCGATAAGGTCGACGCCGCCGGCGCCGTTATCGACGATGAAGTCGGACACGATCGGGGCTGCGCCCGTCGCATCGGCGCCCCACACGATCACAAGACCGAGGACGCGGAAATTAGGGTTGTCGATAATCGACGCCTGGGACGGCGCGCTGGACACGGCGCGCGCGGCCGCGCCCGCAAGCAAAAACTTGCGCAGCTT
>CAYYNG010000032.1:0-10305 GCA_964472435.1 uncultured Hyphomonadaceae bacterium
AAGGGCCCGTCCAGTCCGAACTAGGCCGGCGAGAGCCGCGGCGGAGCGCCGA
The DNA here is from genome assembly GCA_964472435.1 of uncultured Hyphomonadaceae bacterium. Classification (GTDB taxonomy): domain Bacteria; phylum Pseudomonadota; class Alphaproteobacteria; order Caulobacterales; family Hyphomonadaceae; genus CAYYNG01. Next base: position 53 of record CAYYNG010000032.1, read on the forward strand.
GGGCGGGACGCACCCAACCGAGATCCGGCATGGGTTTGTCGAGCGCGCTATAGCCGTTGGCCGGGCCGACGCCGGCTTGTTCCAGCTGTTGGGCCAGACGGTCAATGGTGTGCATGCGGCCGCGGTCGGGATTGTCGTGGGGCAGTGCGCATTTATCGGCATGCCCCGACCACAGCGGCGGCCGCCGGCCGGGCAGATTGAGCAGGCGGAAATAATTCGCTGTGCGGTCGCTCGTCTGGAAATCGTAGATGATGTCGTACTTTTCGCGTCGGATCCGAGCGATCAGCGCGCCTATCGCCTTCACGCCCTCGGGGCGTCCATCGGTCTCGACAGCGTCCACGAAGGGGCATTTGTCGGCGAAGTCTTTGAAAGGCGGCGTGGTGAGAAGCGTGATCCGAGCCGAGGGGTGGTGGTCGCGTACGGCCTCAATGGCGCCAAGCGCCAAGACGAAATCGCCTAGGGCGCTTAGCTTGATCACTAAGACGCGCCGAGCCTCGACACCCGGATTAATCGGCTTGCTTCGCAGAGCGCGCATCCCGGTTACTCGCCCTTTCCCCGCACTTGACTATAAACGCCCAAGGTTTCTGCTTGAAGCCTCGTTTTCGAGAACCGTTCCGCGATCCGTTTCGCGGCCGCCGCGCCCATCGCCGCCCGGGCGGCCGGTCCGATGGCGACAAGGGTGCGGATCGCTGCGGCGAGGGCGGCGGGGTCGCCTGGCGCCGCGCGGACGCCGGTCTCCCCGTCGATCACCGTTTCCCGCCCGCCGCCATGGTCTGAGACGATCACGGCGCGGCCCATGGCCCCCGCCTCGGCCGCCACCCGCCCGAACGCCTCGGGTCGGATCGAGGGGGCGAGCACGATGTCGGCGGCGAGATAAGCGGCCGGCATGTCGCTGCAATGGCCGGCCAGGAGAACGCCGCCCCCAAGGCCGAGGGCGTCAATGCGTTCGCTCAGCTCCAGCACGTAGGCGTCCCGGCCCTGGGCGTCGCCGGAAAACACGAGAACCAGGCCCTCGCGCTCGGCCGGCGCCAGGGCGGCGAGCGCCTCCAGGGCGACGCCATGGCCCTTCCAACGGGTCAGTCGCGCCGGAAGCAGCAGCACCAACCGGCCGTCTCCGGGAGAAAGACCCCACGCCGCCCGGATCGACGCCGCCCGTCCCGCATCCACCTTCTTCGGTGCGAACGCGTCAAGATCCACCCCCCGCGGGATCGTGACGATCCGCGCGGCCGGCAGCCGGTGGGTCGCAGCGACATGGTCGGCGATCCAGTCCGAATTCGCGATGACGACGTCGCCGCGGGCCATGACCGAGTTATAGAAGCGTTTCGGGCCCGGCCGGTCGCCATAGGCGCCGTGATAAGTGGTCACGAACCCGGCGCCCGTCCGCCGCGCGGCGAGATAAGCGCTCCACCCGCAGGCCCTTGAACGGGCGTGGAGGATGTCCACCCCTTCCGTCTCCACGATGGCGGCGAGCCGGCCCGCATTGCGCCAGACGGCGAGGGGTTGCTTCGTCTTCACGTCGATCCGGATGAGGGCGCCGCCGACCGCCCGGAGATCGGCCTCGAGCCGGCCGCCAAGGCTCGCCACCAGCGCCCGCCCGCCGGCTTTCACGATCGCCTCGGCGACCTCGATCGTGGTTCGCTCGGCGCCCCCGGCACCGAGCTCGGGGATCACCTGCAGAACCGTGCGGCCATGGATGGGGATGTTCGGGGCCGTCTCCACCGTTCTCCCTTTCCGGTTGCCGCAGACCTTTGGATTACGATACTTCGCGGGACGATGCGCCGACCAGAGCGAGACTGCAGAGCCGATGACCACGCGATTCCTCGTCACTGATCAAGGCCGCCGGTTGGCCTACCGCAAGCGCGAGGGCGAGGGCCCCGGATTTGTTTGGCTGTCGGGTTTCAATTCCGACATGTCGGGGTCGAAAGCAACGGCGCTCCAGTCCTGGGCCGCCGCGCGGGGCCGGGCGTTCCTCGCCTTCGACTATTCGGGCCACGGACAGTCCGACGGCGATTTCGCGGAGGGGACGATCTCGGCTTGGCGCGAGGACGCGCTCGCCATCGTCGATCAATTGACCGAGGGGCCGCAGATCTTCGTCGGCTCGTCGATGGGCGGCTGGCTCGCCCTCCTCGCAGCGCTGGCGCGGCCGGACCGTGCGGCCGGCCTTGTGCTGATCGCCCCGGCCCCGGATTTCACCGAGAAGCTGCTTTGGCCGGAGCTCAGTCCTGAGGCGCGAGCCGAGATCATGGATCGGGGCGTCTACATGCGTCCATCCGACTATGGCGATCCCTATCCGATCACGCGCGGTCTGATCGAGGACGGGCGCCAGTGGCTTCTTCTGGACGAGGCGATTGCGATCGACGTCCCGGTGCGCATCCTCCAGGGCGGGGCGGATCCGGACGTTCCCTGGACCCACGCCCAGCGCCTGGTCGAGGCGATCACAAGCCCCGATCTCGTCTTCACGCTGGTCAAGGACGGCGATCACCGCCTCTCCCGCGAGACCGATATCAAGCGCCTTCTCAGCGTTTGCGGCGAGGTCGCCTAACCCTCTTCGGCCAAGACCGCGTCAAGGCCTTCGCGATAGCTCGGGTAGCGCGGCCGCCAGCCGAGGGCGGCTTTCGCACGGGCGTTCGAAACCCGTTTGCATTCGGCGTAGAAGCTGCGCGCCATGGGGGAGAGGTCTGCGGTCTCGAACGGCTCTTCGGGCGGGCGCGGCGCCCCGATCCGCTCAGCCGCCCAAAGCGTCACCTCATGGGGCGGGGCGGGGCTATCATCGCAAAGGTGAAAAACCCCGCCGAGCGTCGGCCGCGCGAGCAAGGCGGCGAGCCCGGCGGCGATATCGTCGACATGGCAACGGGAGAAGACCTGGCCCGTTTTCACAATGGCGCGGGCCTCGCCCCGCCGGATCCGCTCGAACGGGCTGCGGCCGGGGCCGTAGATGCCGGGCAGGCGGACGATCCGCCCGCCTAGGGGCCCCCACTGCTCTTCGGCGAGTACCCGACGCCGCGACCGCTCGCTCGCCGGATGGACCGGGGTCCATTCGAACGCCCATCCGCCGCCGAGGTCGCCATAGACCCCGGTGGTGGAAAGATACGTGATCGACGCCGCCCCGCGGGCGCCGCCGCGGGCGGCCGACCAGGCGGGGCAGCCGGCCTCGCCCGGCGGGATCGAGATCAGCCAATGCGCGCCCGCCGGCGGCGCAAGGTCGCCCTTGCCCGCAAAGACAACCGGCTCGATCCCGAGGTCGTGCAAGGCGCCGGCCTTGGCCGGCCGGGTCGTGGTGCCGACGACGCGCCAGCCTCTGGAGATCAAGTCGCGAGCGAGCCGCTCGGCGACATAGCCCAGCCCGAAGGCGAAGAGGGTTTGTTGTGCATTCGTCATTTGCGCGCGTTTCTACCCCTGCCTAGACTGATCGCATAGTTGGAGCGCCTCTCCCATGTCCTTCGCCGTCATTGGCCTTGCGGCCCTCGTCGCGAGCCAGAGCGCCGCAGTGGAAATCGCCCGAGCGGAGCAGGAGCGGCTCAACGAATGCATTCGGCTTTCCCGCGTCAATCCCGAAGCGGCCTATGAGGCGGCCCAGGCCTGGATCAGCCAGGGCTCTCGGCCGAAAGCCCGCTACTGTCTCGCCCTCGCCCTGGTCGAGCGCGGGGATTACGAAGCGGGCGCGATGCGTTTCGAAACTCTCGCCAACGCCCCGGACGCCGGCACGATCGAAGAACGCGGACGGTATCTGACCCAGGCCGGCAATGCGTGGCTGACCGCTGGACGGCCCGAGGCCGCGATCGTCGCCCTCTCCAACGCGCTGAAACTCCTGCCCAACACTGCCGACCTGCATAAGGATCGCGGCGCGGCCTACGCCCTTCTTCAGCGTTGGGATGAAAGCCTCGCCGACCTGGATCAGGCCCTCGCGATCGAGCCCGGGGACCCCGACGGCCTCCGGCTTCGGGCCGAGGCGCGGCTTGCGACCGACGATCTCCAAGCCGCGCTGGAGGATGTCGAGGCCGCGCGCCTGGCGGCGCCGCAGGATATCGACCTCCTCGTCCTGCGCGGGCGGATCCGGGAAGCGATCCGCGTCTCCGGCGCGCCTTAGCCCAAGTGTTCGGCGAGGCAGGCCGCCATCGTCTCGTCCGTCGCGTCATGGGTGAAGAAGGTGGCCAGCTCCCAGTTCTCATCCATCAAATAGACGATCGATGTGTGATCGATCGTGTACTCGCTGAGGCTGTCGGGGGTTTCGACACGGGTGTATCCAGACTTGAAGGCGCTCGCGGCGGCGGCCACGGCCTCGGGCGATCCCGTCAGGCCCACGATATCGTCCGGGAATGCGGCCGTGCCGATATACGCCTTCATCGCTTCGGGGGTGTCGCGTTCAGGATCGACGGAGATCAAGACCGTCCGCGGCGCTTCGATGTCCGAATCCAAGCGTTTCAAAGCGCGGTCGATGGTGACAAGGGTCGTCGGGCAAACGTCCGGGCAATAAGTGAACCCGAAATAGACGAGCGACGGGCGGCCCTTCAGAGCGGCCTCGGTGATCGCGACGCCGTCCTGGTCGACCAGCGCGATCGGGCCGCCGATATCGGCGTAGGCGCGGGTCGAACAGCCCGATTGATTTGAGGCGGCGGTCTCGGGCGCTTGGGGCGCGCAGGCGGCGAGGACGGCGAGAGCGGCGGCGGCGAAGCGTTTCATAGAGAAGGATATGCCGCGCCCCGGCCGCTTGGCGCAAGCGGCTTGGCGCCGCATGTAAAGGCCATGTCCGAGTCTGCGATGTCCGATATCTCAGCGCCGATCGACGACGCCTTCTTCGGCCTTGCGCCGGAAGGGCTCGCCGGTGCGGGCTCCGCCATCGGCCGCACGCGGCTGCGCACCTTTATCGGCCTTCGGTGGATCGCCGTCGCCGGCCAGACCTTCGCCGTGCTGTTCGTCGACTTCGTTCTGGGGTTCGAACTACCCCTGGGGCTTTGCCTGGGCTTCATCGCCGCCTCGGCTTGGCTCAACGTGTTTCTCGCGATGGCCTTTCCGAGCCAGCGGCTGGCCAGCGCGTCTGAGGCGAGCCTTCAACTCGCCTTCGACATTTTTCAACTCGCCGGCCTGCTGGCGGCGACCGGCGGGCTCGCCAATCCGTTCTTGCTGATGATGGTCGCACCGGTGACCGTGGCCGCCGCCAGTTTGAAACCCCTTTATGCGACGCTGCTGGCTGCGCTGGCGCTCAGTTTGGCGGCCGCCCTGCCGCTGGTCGCAGCGCCCTTGCCTTGGCCGCCCGGCGGGCGGATCGAGCTCCCCCGGCTGTTTGAATGGGGGCATTTCACCGCCTTGGCCGTGGGGCTCGGCTTCGTTGCGGTTTCGGCTTGGCGGGTCAGCCTGGACAGCGCGCGCCTGGTCCGCGCCCTCGACGCCGCACAGGTCGTCATGGCGCGGGAGCAGCGGCTTTCGGCCCTCGGGGCGATGTCGGCGATGACCGCGCACCAACTCGGCACGCCCCTCGCCACCATCCACCTCGTCGCTAAAGAGATGCTCCGCGATCTGCCGCCGGGGGCGACCCAGCACGAAGACGCAACCCTGCTCGTCGAGCAGGCCGAACGATGCCGCGAGATCCTGCGCACCCTCGCCCAAGAGCGCGAGGCCGGCGACATCATTCACGCGCGCATGCCGCTTTCAGCGCTGGTTGAAGAGGCGGCCGCGCCGCACAAGGGGCTCGGCGTCGCCGTGACCGCGCGGACGCGGGCCGAGCGCGACGGGCTCGGCCAGACGCCTATTCTCACGCGCAGTCCCGAGATTCTGCACGCCCTGAGCGCCTTTATCGAAAACGCGGTGAGCTTCGCGGAAAGCGAGGTGGTGGTGGAGGCGCGGTGGGGCGCGAACGAGATCGGCGTCACCATCCGCGACGACGGCCCGGGCTTTGCGCCCGAGATCCTGCCGAAGCTTGGCGAGCCTTACGTTTCCCAACGGAGCGAGGCTCACGCCGGCGGCGGCGACATGGGGCTCGGCTTCTTCATCGCGAAGACCTTGATCGAGCGCACCGGCGGCCGGATCGCCACCAGAAACCGCACGGCTCCGGCCACCGGCGCCGTCATTCAGGCCGTGTGGCCGAGAAGCGCACTGGAAGCGCCGGCCGACGGGATCATATAAGTGTCATCAGCAGTCGGAAGAGGCCGGAAATGGACCGACCCGTTCAACTTGATGAACGTCTGAAAGACATCGATGACCGCACCTGTCTCGTGCTTGACGACGACGGACCGTTTTGCCAGCGTCTCGCCCGCGCGCTCACCCAACGCGGCTTCACCGTGTCTGCGGTGTCGACCGTGGCCGAGGCGAAGGACATCGCCCGGCTGAACCCGCCGGCCTTCGCCGTCTTGGATCTCCGTTTGGAGGACGGCTCCGGCCTCGACGTGGTGGAGGTGCTTCATCAGCACCGGCCCGAAACGCGCGCCATCGTGCTCACAGGCTATGGCGCGATCGCTACGGCCGTGGCTGCGGTGAAGGCCGGGGCCGCGGACTATCTCTCCAAGCCGGCCGATGTCGACGACATCATCAAAGCGCTGACGGCGAGCCCGGACGAAAAGCCTGCGCCGCCGGATAATCCGATGTCGGCCGACCGCGTGCGGTGGGAGCACATTCAGCGGGTCTATGAACTCTGCAATCACAATGTCTCGGAGACGGCGCGGCGTCTCAACATGCATCGCCGAACGCTGCAGCGCATCCTCGCCAAACGGGCGCCGCGCTAGCTGGGCTTCTATCTTTCGATCGGCGGCCGTGTCATTTTGAATGACATGGTGTTTCGATTCGTTCCGTCCGCCCTCGGACCCGCCGTCTTGCTCGGCTTGGCGGCGTGCGGCCCGTCCGCCGGCGGCGCTGGCGTAGTGCAATCGGGCGGCGATCCCTCCGCAGGTGAAGTGATCGCGGAAACCCACTGCGCGCGCTGCCACGCCATCGGCGCGGCAGGCGACAGCCCCCACGCAGACGCCCCGGCGTTTCGAACGCTGGCCCAGTCCTACCCCGTTGAGAGCCTCGCTGAAGCCTTCGCCGAAGGGATCGTGGTCGGCCATCCCGATATGCCGGTTTTTCAGTTCGACCGGGCCGAGACAGATGACCTCATCGCCTATCTTGCGAGCATTCAGGCCGTCGACTGAGCCGGCCTTGCGAGCCAGTCGAGAATGTCCGAAGCGACCCTATCGGTCCCCGGCTCGTCGACGATCCAATGGGCGTTGTCAGGATATTCGATAAAGTCCCCGGCCACCGCCGCGCGGGCGTATTTCTCTCCGACCTTGCGCACCGCTTTGGCAAGCGTCGCTCTGTCGCGGCCAGCGGCGATGGTGAGGGTCGGGACGGCGACTTTCGACTCGTCCACCGCGACGCCGTCCGTCATATCGCCATAGACCTGGCCGGAGTCGTAGAGCGCGTCGGCATAGATTTCGTCATGGCGCGCGGCGTCCACCCGGTTAAGGACGCCGAACTTAAACCCGGTCTTCCAGACCTTGTGGCCTTTCGTCCGGTCGCCCGAGATCAGGATGTTCGCAAAGGTCCAGAGCACAGACGGGCCGATGGCGGCGCAGTCCTTGGGCTGGGCCGGCGTAAGGAAAACGGCCTTCGACACATCGCCCCGCTCGGCGAGCTTTTGAGCGATCAGGCCGCCCATGGAATGGCCGATCACCGCGGGCTTCGCGCCGGTCTCCGCGGCGAGCCGGCCCGCCTCGGCCGACATCGCCGCCACATAATCGGCAAAGCCCAGCGCTGCGAGGTCCGGACGGGGGGCGTCGCGCACACGCAGGTTGGGATAGAGCGTCGGGGTTTCACAGCGCCACCCCGATTGGCGAAAGACGCCCGCCATCCGGTCCCAAACCTCGCCGCCGCAGCCGACGCCATGGATCATCAACAGTGTTTTCGTCATGGGTCCGCCCCTCTCTTGGGAGGTTACGTCTTCGCGGCCGGTTCCGTCCACGCCGCAAACCGCGCGGCGACCGCGTCATAGACCGGCCGTTTGAAGGGGATCACCAAATCCGGCGTTTCCTCCAAACGCGCCCAGCGCCAGGCGTCGAATTCCGGCGTGTGTCGATCGAGCCGGACATCGGAATCCGCGCCCGTAAAGCGCAGCGCGAACCATTTCTGGCGCTGCCCTAGATACGGCCCCGGCAAGCGTTTCTTCAGGTCCGACGGAAAATCGTAATAGATCCAATCGTCTGTGACATCCAAGATTTGGACGAGTTTTTTCGGGACGCCGACTTCTTCTTCCAATTCGCGCAGGGCGGCGACCTCTGCGCTCTCGCCCTTGTCGATGCCCCCTTGGGGCATTTGCCATTGAAACGGGCCGCGGCTGTTCACCCGCCGGCCGACGAAGACGTATCCGGCGCCCGAGAAAAGCGCGAGCCCGACATTGGGCCGATAGAGGGCGGGGTCCCTGCCTTCCCGGCTCAACCGGCCGGATCCTCAGCGGGCCGCACGGCGTCGGCTGGCTTGGGTGCGGAGATCATGTTCGACGCCGGAGCGAGGCGAATGCCCTTGTCCTCGAGCCGCTCGGTCCAGGTCTTGACGACATCGATCGTCACTGGAAACGCAAAGCCCGACCCCAGGGCTTGACCGTCGCTGATCGCGAGACTTTCGAGCGCCGAAAGCTGAGCCTCGATCGCGTCTGCATCATCGCGCGTGTCGATCACGCGGGCCGCGCGGGCGTAGCGCACGCCCTCGTCTGCGGCGACGGTGTTGATAACCGAACGCGGCAGGCTGCCGTCTTCGACAAAGGCGACGCCGCGAGCGCTGAGATCGGCCATTACGGGGCGCACGGCGGCGTCGGCCGTAGCGAACTTCGCGCCTTGATAGTTGGACACGCCGAAATACCCCGTGGCCCGCGACAGGAGCCACTGCAGCCGGCCGAGATTATCGTTCGCCGGCCGGTCGGCGCCCAGGGTGTGGGAGTGAGGCCGGGTCCGGCCCGTCTCGTACGGCTCCATGGGCAGCTCGATCAGCACTTCGTGGCCGGCCGCCCGCGCCTTGTCGATCCAACGCTGCAGACTGCCGCGGGCGTAGGGCACGAAGGACAGGGTGACCTCCGGCGGCAGTTCGTCGATCGCGGAGTTGGTGTGGGTCCAATTGAGCCCCAATCCGCCGACGATCACGGCGACGGTCGGTTTGCCGGTGGGGTTTTCGAAGGGGCGCGCATAGGCCGTCGCGGGCGTTCGCCCGTCATCGGCGATTTTGGGCAGCGGGCCGAGGCGGCTGCGCTCCACAAGTCCGTCGATCGGCGCGCGGGCGAGGGCGGTGCGCGCCTCGACCTCCGCCAGGCTCTCGCCGGCCTTGACCTCGCGGCCATTGATGGTGACGACGTCGGCTGCGGCCGGTTGAGCTGCGGGACCGCCGGGGTCGGCGACGCCGAGGCTCGGCTCCTCCGCATCCGCGACGAGGCCGGTCCCGAGGGGCGCGAGCGCAGCGATCTCGCCCGGCGCCAGGCGCGCGCGCAAGTCGGGCGCGGCGGTGTCGACGGGATCGAACAGGGCGACGACATAGCGGGGCCCTGCATCGCGGGCGTCGCCCGTCAGATGCGCGATCCCAGCAACACCCCCAGCCAGAGCCGTGAAGGAGACCAGGCTAAGGCCGCTATGGATCAGGGCGGATCGGATCGGGGACGGGGCGGCGAATCGGGACTTGCCCATTCGTGTCAAACCTCTTCGTAAAGCGCGGTGTCGGAGTCCCCCGAAACTCCGCGGCAAAGGTTAATAAACGGCGAAAATCCGTTAACCTGCGCGCTCGATCAGGGCCGCCTGGGAGGTTTCCATCAAAATTTCGATCGCCCGTTCCAGTTGGTAGTCCTCGCCTTCGTAATTCTCCGGCGGTTGATCGTTCGGCACGTGGGGGCCGCGGCGGCTTTCGCCGTCTTCGTTACCAAGGGCGTTCGGAAGGTCGGACTCTGAGAAGCGCGCGATCTCTTCCAGCTCTTCGGCGCTGATCCGCTGTTGCGCGACCTCGATGTCGGGCTCGATGCCCGTGCCTTGGATCGAGCGGCCCGAGGGCGTGTAATACCGCGCGGTCGTGAGGCGCAGCGCGCCCCGGTCGGCGCCCAGCGGGATCACAGTTTGAACCGAGCCTTTGCCGAAGGAGGTTTCGCCCAGGGTCCGGGCGCGGCCGCGGTCGCGCAGCGCGCCGGCCACGATCTCGGATGCTGAAGCCGAGCCGCCATTGATCAAGACGATCATCGGCACGTTCTTGAACACCTCGCCGCGGCGGGCGTTGTAGCGCTCGATATCAGAGGGGCGCCGGCCGATCGTCGAGAC
>CAYYNG010000033.1:0-10139 GCA_964472435.1 uncultured Hyphomonadaceae bacterium
CACCGCGGCTGTTGGTATGGCTCCGGGCGCCTTGCAGGGTATCAGGGGCCGGGTGTCGGAGCCTTCGCGTTTGCAGCTCCGCATGGCCGCCGGCACGCTCGCGGTGCTGATGCCATTGCAGATTTGGGCGGGCCACTGGTCGGGCGAGGTGGCTCACCACTACCAGCCCGCCAAGGTCGCCGCGCTCGAGGGCTGGTGGGAGACCCGGGAGGTGCAGCCGACCGTCCTTTTCGGTTGGCCCGACGAGCGGGCGGAGGCCAACCACCTGGAGCTTGCTTTGCCGGGCACGAGCCGGTTCCTGTTCCCTGGCGTGGACGAACCGCTTCAGGGCCTCGACGCCTTCCCGGAGGAGGAGCGGCCGCCCGTCTTCATGGTGTTTTGGTCCTTCCGGATCATGGTGGGGGCAGGGCTCGTGATGCTGGCCGTCGGGGTTTGGGGGCTTTTCCTTTGGTATCGCGACCGGCTCGACCGGCCGGGCCTTCTCCATTGGATCGCGGTGCCCAGCGGGTCGCTCGGCTTCATCGCTGTGGTTACGGGGTGGGTGACGGCGGAGGTCGGCCGCCAACCCTACACGGTCTATGGCGCGCTTCGAACGGTCGACAGCGTCTCGCCCGTGGGCGCTGGCCAGGTGGCGATCTCGCTCCTCGTCTTCATGGTCGTTTACGCCGTCATCTTCACGGCCGGCGCCGTCTATATGGCGCGAATCGCAACCCGCGGCTTTGGCGACGATCCCGCGCCCCCGCCTGAAAAGGCGAACCGGGCGCCCGGCACGCCCCTGGGCGCGGTGGATGATATGGCCGAGACGCTGCCGCTCCAGCCGGCGGAATAGGGAGGGGGGGCATGGATCTTCCGCTGATCTGGTCGGTCCTCATCGCGGTTGCGGTGATGTTGTACGTTCTCCTCGATGGGTTCGATCTCGGCGTCGGCATCCTGACGCGGTTTGCGCGGGACGAGGCTCAACGCAACGAGATGACGGCCTCGATCGAACCTGTCTGGGACGGCAACGAGACCTGGTTGATCCTTGGCGGCGGCGGGCTCTTCGCGGCCTTTCCGCTCGCCTACGCCATCCTCATGCCGGCGTTCTACCTGCCGATCGGGTTCATGCTGACGGCGCTCATCTTCCGCGGCGTCGCGTTCGAGTTCCGCCATAAGGCCGTGCGGCCGACGACGAAGGCGTTTTGGAACGGCGCTTTCGCCTACGGGTCTCTCACAGCCGCGCTGAGCCAGGGATTCATCCTGGGGGCCTTCATCCAGGGCGTCGAGGTGGAGGGGCGGTCTTTCGCCGGCGGGGCGTTCGACTGGTTGACGCCGTTCACGGCGCTCACCGCCATCGCCGTCGCCGCCGGCTACACCCTGCTCGGGTCTTGTTGGCTGATCCTCAAAATGACAGGTGAGACGCAAGCCTTTGCGCGGGTTTGGGCCAAGCGGGGCGTGGCCGCGGTCGCTCTCTCCATGGCGCTGGTCAGCCTCGCGACCCTCGCCATCGATCCCTTGGCGACCGCGCGGTGGGGCGTTTCGATGGACGTGATCGATCTTGCGACCTTCGCGCCGGTGGCGCCGGTGCCGCTGGTCGCCCTTATCCTAATCGCGCTCCTTTGGCGGGATCTCGCGATCCTGAAGCCCAGCGCAGCGCCGGACTGGCGGCCGCTCGCCTTCACGGCGGGGATCTTCCTCACCGGCTATCTTGGTCTTGCAATCAGCCTTTTCCCCTATCTCGCCCCTTTTGAGGTGACGGTGTGGGAGGCGGCGGCGCGGGATAATGCGCTCGGCCTCATGCTGGTCGGCGCTGCGATCATGCTGCCGATCATCCTCGGCTACACCGCCTATGTGTACTGGCTGTTCCGGGGCAAGGTCCGCCCGGGCGAGGGCTACCATGCCTGAAAAGTCCTGGTTCGAGCCCGACGCCCCCGGCGAAAAGGCGGAGGTTCGGCCGCTGGGCGAACGCTTAGCTTGGTTTATCGGCCTCGCCGCGCTCGGGCTTCTCGCCACGGCCGGCGCAGCGTATGTCTTAAGGGCGCTTCTCTTTATTTGAGCGCAGCGGCCACCGCGTCGATCTCGTCGTCCGGCGTCGACCAGGCGCAGACAAATCGGTGTGAGCCGCCGGGCCAGGGATAGAAGCGCGCGCCATGGGCGAGCAGCCGGGCGGCGGCCTCCGCTGGCAAATGCACGAACACTTCGTTGCCCTCCACCGGATGGGCAAGGCGCACCTCTGGATGTGCGCAGAGCGTGTTGGCCAGTTGGCGCGCCTGCGCGTTCGCCGCCGCCGCCAGCTCCAGCCACAGCCCGCCGTCCAGCATCGCGCTTGCTTGGGCGGCGAGATAGCGCATTTTCGGCGGCATGTGGCCTGACCGTTTCGCCCGGGCCTCGAGTTCGCCCCGTTTGCCGCGCGCGTCGCCGAACAGGATAATGATCTCGCACCCCATGGCGCCCGTTTTCGTAAGACCCAGCGTCAAAACATCGACGCCCGCCCGCCAGGTCATCTCCGAAGGGCTCGCGCCGGTGGAGACGAGGGCGTTCGCCAGCCGCGCGCCGTCGAGGTGAACCGTGAGGTCGGCTTCGTGGGCGAGTGCGGCGAGGTGGGCGATTTCAGCGGGTTGGTAGGCGGCGCCGCATTCCGTGAGATTGGTGAGCGAAAGGACATGGGCCGGCGTTTCGTGCACGAAGCCATGGTCGATGCCGCCAAGCGCCTCGCGCAGCGCCGCCTCCTCGATCTTCGCCGCAGGCCCCGGCAGGAGGGAGAGTTTGCCCCCGCCCGTAAAGAATTCTGGCGCGCCGCGCTCATCGCGCTCGATATGCGCCTCCTCATGGCAGAGGACCGCCCCCGTAGGCGGGCAGAAACAGGAGAGGGCGAGAGCGTTCGAGGCGGTGCCCGAGGCCGTGAGCCAGATGTCGAGTTCGGTTTCGAACACCTCGGCCAGGGCCTCTTTAACTGCTGCTGTGGCGCCGTCCGCGCCATAGCTTGGCTGGTTCTTGCTGTTAACGCGCGCAAGGGCTTCCAGCACGGCCGGATGGGCGGGAGCCGAGGTATCGGAAGAGAAATCCATCAGCCGTTCGGCCCCATAACATCCGGGGTCTGCCACATCAGGTGCTGGCCGCCATCGGAGGCGATCATTTGACCCGTTACAGAACTCGCATCGATGAAGTAGAGGAGCGCGCGCACGATTTCTTCGGGGTTCGAGCCTTCTTGGGTGAGCGTGTTGCGCGCTTCCTTGGCGAAGTCCGCGTCCGTTTGGTGGACGCTTTGGAGCGTCGGGCCCGGGCCGATGCCGTTCACGCGGATGTTCGGCGCAAGCGCCTGGGCGAGGGTTTTCGTCGCCTGCAAGAGCGCCGCTTTCGAAAGCGTGTAGGTGAAGAATTGCGGGTTCAGCTTCCAGACGCGCTGGTCGATCATATTGACGACCAATCCTTTTTCATCGCGAGGAAGCGCCGTCGCTACCTGTTGGGCGAGGTGCACCGGCGCTCGCAGATTGGCCTCCATGTGGAAATCCCAATCGGTCCGCGTATGGTCGAGCGCGCGATCGTCGATGAAGGTCGAGGCGCTGTTGACCAAGAGCGTGATTGGGCCGCCCAGCGCCTTCGCCGCAATGGCGACGAGGCCCGCGCGGGCGGCCTCGTCGCCGAGGTCGGCTTGGACCAGCTCTGCCCGGCCGCCCGCCGCCGCGATCGCGTCGGCGGTCTCCTTCGCGCCGGCGTCGGATGTCCGGTAATGGACGGCGACCGCCCAGCCGCGGGCGCCCAGCGCCTCCGCCATCGCCCGGCCGAGCCGCGCGCCGGCGCCGGTGACCAACGCCCGCCCCGGAGACAGCCCGCTATCCGCCATCGAGCAGCCCCGTTATGTTCCAGCCGCTGATCAGCCCGGAGATGTAGATCGCGTAGGTCAGCAACATCGCCACCGCGGCAAGCCGGCTCACTTTCGCCCGCGTAAGGATGAAGAACCCGGCCGTAAGCGCCGCCGCCGCCATGGCCCAATGGTCGTAGTTTAGGAAGGTGGGTGCGGCCTCGACGGGGCCGAAAAACGCGACGATGCCGCCTGCCCCGAGGATGTTGAAGATGTTGGAGCCGAGCACATTGCCCACCAGAAGCGTCGTGCGGCCGCGCAGCGCGGCTGCGATCCCGGCCCCGATCTCGGGCAGCGACGTGCCGATGGCGAGGAGGGTGAGCCCGATCACCTCCTCTGGGATGGAATAGAAGCGGGCGACCCCGACCCCGCCCTCGATGATCAGGTTCGCGCCGAGCTGCAGACCGACGACGCCCACAAGGACGAACAGAAGCGCGCGCCAAACCGGGCGCTGGGGCGGGGTGTCGTCGAGCCCCACATCGACCCCGCTTCGCGCGGCCGCGGCTGCCGAGACGAAGGTATAGGCGGCGTATCCAGCGAGCCCGGCGAGGAAGGCGAAGCCGATTGTCGGGGTGAGGCCGCCGGTCGCGAAGATCGTAATCCAGGCGGCGGTGGCGATGAGCATGGCGGTGAAGGCCCGCTTTTGGCCGAACCCGCCGGTGACCACCGGTGCGATCAGCGCCGGTAACGAGAGCACGAGCCAAACATTCGCAATATTGGATCCGACCACGTTGCCGAGCGCGAGGTCGGGATAGCCGCTCGCCGCCGCGCTCGCGGCCACCAAAAGCTCAGGCGCGGACGTTCCGAAGCCGACGATGAAAATCCCGGCGACGAGGGGCGACACCCCGAAGCGGCGGCACAACGTCACCGCCCCGTTTATTAAGAAATCGCCCGCGAAGGCTAGGATCAACAGGCCGCCGACCAGGGCCGCGAGCAGGCTGACATCAGGCACGGGGCGGCTATCGGCTTAGTCGAAGCGTTTGAACTCGATCAAATTCAAAACGCCGAACATCAGAACGGTCACGCCGACGGCGATGAGTGCGTACATCTTAGTCTAGTCCTCAAACACGATTCCGCAGAGATCTAGCGCGCGTCGCCGCGGATGGCGAGGTGCGATGTGAGATGGGAGCGTGGTCGCGATCATGCGCAAGACCCTGCGAACGCGGTTTTTTCACGTCTGGTTCCGCTGGCGACGGGCGATGACGCTGGGGGTTCGGGTCGCCGTCGAGAACGCCGAGGGGCGGGTTCTGCTGGTGCGGCACACCTATACTGACGGCCTTTATCTTCCGGGCGGCGGGGTGGAGCCGGGCGAGCATGCGGCCCTTTCGGCCGAGCGCGAGCTCTTGGAAGAGGTCGGCGTCGTCCGCACCGGCGCACTTGAGCTGATCGGCGTCTATTCGAGCGATCCGTTCTTCCGCGGCGACCATGTTCTTTTTTACCGGCTGCCCGAGGGGGCCTGGCGGCAGGGCGAGCCGACGAGCCGGGGCGAGATCTCCGAGCGGATGTGGATCGACCCGCGCAACGTGCCCGCCGATGCGACGCCCGGCACGCGCCGGCGGCTCGCCGAGCTTTACGCCGGCGGCGAGGCCTCTCCCTTCTGGTGACGGGGTCTCACGCCGCGCCGGCGAGCACGAGGAGCGCGGGCAGCAGCATGAAGGCGAGGAACCCCGCGATCACGGGCCAGAGGCGAAGCTGGGTCGGTGTCTCAGTCATGGCCGCAAGCTTTCGCCGCGCCATGGGGCGGCTCTTTGTCCCGATTGTGGAAATTCGAGCCGCCCACCGCCCCAAGTATTGATTTTCCGTTAATTTTCGAGGCCCCGGCCGAGGGCCGCGCGGATATATTGCGCGCCGGTCACAAGCGACAGCGCGGCGGCGATCCAAAGGAGGGCGAGCCATAGCGGCGCGAGGTCGAAGAAGCCGTCGGCCTGACCGGTCCAAACACCGATCGTGTAGACGCCGAGCGGCAGACCGATCGCCGCAAGCTCGATCGCCGTTTTGACTTTCGCAAGCGCCGTCACGCGAAGCGCGACGCCTCCGAGCGGCGAGAAGCGCAACGCAGTGACGGAAGCGTCGCGAAAAACGATGGCGAGGATTGGCGCGAGAAGCAGGAGCGAGCGGTGACCGAACAAAAGCGCCGCCGAGAAAATCGCAAGCAGAGGCGCAGCGACCAGCAGCTTGTCGGCGATCGGATCAAGGAGCCGCCCAAACGCGCTTTCCACGCGCCAACGGCGCGCAAGGGCGCCGTCGAGCCAATCCGTAGCGGCGCTGACCAAGAAAGCCGCGAGCGCGATCGCACTCCAGCTCCGCGCATGGCCGGCGGTGCGATCGGTCGCCGCCTGAAGCTGATCGGCCGTTAAGCCGCTGACCAATACGCCATGACTGACGGTGTAAACGCCAAGCGTCGCTTCAAGCACCGCCCAGCCGACCAGAAGGGCGAGGACGCAGCGCAATACCGTCAGCGCATTTGGCAGCCACCAGAGAGGGTGGCGCGGATCAGCCGCCATGGAAGTGTCCATAGATACGTTCGGCGAGCGCTTGGCTCACCCCGTCGACGCTGGCGATGTCGGCGAGTTTCGCGCGGGCGACGCCGCGGGCCGACCCGAAGCGATGGAGCAGCGCCTTTTTCCGGGCCGGACCGATCCCCTCGATCTCATCGAGCGGGCTTTTCTGGATGTCTGCCGAGCGTTTCGCCCTGTGCGCGCCGATGGCCCAGCGGTGCGCCTCGTCCCGCAGCCGCTGGAGATAGTAGAGCACGGGCGAGTTGTGCGGCAGCTGGAAGGGCGCGCCGACGGGGCGGAAGAATTTCTCGCGCCCCGCGTTTCGGTCGGGCCCCTTGGCGATGGAGACGAGGCGCACGTCTTCATGCCCGAGCCCGATCTCCCCGAGCGCCTCCATCACGGCGTGGAGCTGGCCTAAGCCGCCATCGATGAGGACGAGATCCGGCCAATTCGAGCGATCTCCGTCCTCACGCTCCTTCAGCGCGCGGGAGAACCGGCGGGTCATCACCTCCCGCATCATGCCGTAATCGTCGCCGGGCTCGAGGTTGTCACTCTTGATATTGAACTTGCGGTATTGGTTTTTTTCGAACCCGTCGGGCCCGGCCACCACCATGCCGCCCACCGCATTCGAGCCTTGGATGTGGGAGTTGTCGTAGATCTCAATTCGCCGCGGGGGCCCGTCGAGGTCGAACGCTTTGGCGAGCTCGCGCAGGAGCCGCTGTTGGCTTGCCGTTTCTGCGAGCTTTCTGGCGAGGGCCTCTTTCGCATTCGTCATCGCCTGGAGGACGAGTTCGCGTTTGCCGCCCCGTGCGGGCGCGCGCACCTCGACCTTATGGCCGGCGCGGAGCGCTAGGGCGTCGGCGATCAACTCCCGCTGCTCAGGCTCGTGGCTCGTCAGGATCAGTTTCGGCGCGGGGCGGCTATCATAGAATTGGACAAGGAAGGCGGCCAGAATCTCTTCTGGCGAGGTGTCCCGCTCATGGCGCGGATAATAGGCTTTCGTCCCCCAATTCTGCCCCGCGCGGAAGAAGAAGATTTGGACGCAGGACTGCCCGCCTTCGACGGCGACGGAGAAGACATCCGCCTCCTCGACGCCCTCCGGGTTGATGTCTTGTCCCGCCCGGACCACGGCGAGCGCCCGGATCCGATCCCTGAGCGCCGCCGCGCGTTCGAAATCCATCGCTTCCGCAGCGGCGTCCATGTCGGCGGCGAGTTTTTGGTGGAGATCGACGGCTTTTCCGCGCAGGAAGTCCGCCGCCTGGTCGGCGAGTTCCTGGTAGTCTTCAATGCTCACCAACCCGACACAGGGGGCGGAACAGCGTTTAATCTGGTGCAGCATGCACGGTCGTGAGCGGGCGTCGTAGACGCTGTCCTCGCAGGTGCGCAGGAGGAAGGCCTTTTGCAGCGTGTCGAGGGTTCGGTTGACCGCATTGGCGCTGGCGAAAGGTCCGAAATAATCCCCCTCCGTCGTTTTGGATCCGCGGTATTTGACGATTTGCGGCGCCTCGTGGGTCCGCTTAATCAAAATGTAGGGGAAGGACTTGTCGTCTCGAAGCAGGACGTTGAAGCGCGGCTTCAGCTGTTTGATGAGGTTCGCTTCGAGGAGGAGCGCTTCGGTCTCGCTGTCGGTGACAACGAACTCCATCGCCGCCGTGAGCGAGATCATCAACGCGATGCGCTGGGTATGGCCGCCGAGCCGCGTATAGTTCGAGACCCGGTTCTTAAGGTTCTTCGCCTTGCCGACATAGAGGACCTCGCCGTCCGCGCCGAACATGCGATAGACGCCGGGCTTGCCGGGCAGGCGTTTTAGATTGTCTTTGACGACGTCGACGCCCTTGAGGGGCGCGGTCCGTATGGGCGCGGGCGAATCCATGGCGCTAACTTAGTCGATCGCGGCGCGACGCGAAGGGCTTTGGCGTCAGCCTTCGACGCTGTCGAGCACCCAGCCGACCCCGTAGGTGAAGATGCCGACCACGACCGCCGCCATGATGAACTGGGGGCCGAGATTGTTGCGCGCCCGGGTCAGTCGCGCACTGTCGGGCTGGCGCAGGGTGATGATGATGAACAGCACGACGAACATCGACATGCCGAACAACCGCTCGACCTCGCTGAGGCCGACAAGCCAAGAGTAGAAGGTCTGCAATGTCGCCATTGCAGCGTCTTCCAGTTCCCTCAGAGCGACCTTCAGTTTCGTTTCCACTGGTTTATGTCCCGCCTTTGCGCCTCGCGAGGTGCAAATTCCAGGCCATACACTAATGAGTTGTCCTTAACCGGAGCCTTCCGAATTGAGACGGATTGAGACATATCAGCGGCGTTCGCGGCGGACGTCTTAACAGAGGCTTTGGGGGGCGTTGCGAATTGATCGGGGGCGGGCGGCTTTCTGTTGAACGTCGTCGCGGCGGCCGCTAGCACGACGGTTGCGTTTATCACGAGGGAGGCGAGCATGGCCCATACCATTGGCTTGAGCGAGGCGGTCAACCGGGTTCAACCATCCGCCACGATCGCCGTGACCACGAAAGCAGCGGAGATGCGCCGGGCTGGGATCGATGTGATCGGCCTCGGCGCCGGCGAACCGGACTTCGACACGCCGGAGCATATCAAAGAAGCCGCCGTACGGGCGCTCGCGGAGGGCAAGACGAAATACACCCCGGCCGACGGCGTTCCGGAGCTGAAAGAGGCGATCTGCGCGAAGTTCAAGCGCGACAACGGCCTCGACTACACGCCGGCGCAGGTGAACGTTTCGCCCGGCGGCAAGGCGGTGATCTTCAACGCGTTCCTCGCGACGCTGAACCCAGGCGACGAAGTGCTGATTCCCGCGCCCTATTGGGTGAGCTATCCCGACATGGCCCTTTTGTGCGGCGGCACGCCGGCCTTTGTCGCCTGCGGGCCGAACGCGAACTACAAACTGACGGCGGAGGCGCTGGAAGCCGCCATCACCCCGCGCACGAAGTGGTTGGTCCTCAATTCGCCTTCGAACCCGACGGGCGCGGCCTATACGCGGGACGAACTCAAGGCCCTGGCCGATGTCCTGATGCGCCATCCGCAGGTCTGGGTGTTGACGGACGATATGTATGAGCATCTCGTCTATGACGGCTTTGAATTCGCCACGATCGCCCAGGTCGCGCCCGCGCTCTACGAGCGGACCTTGACCATGAACGGGGTCTCGAAAGCCTATGCCATGACGGGCTGGAGGATCGGCTACGCGGCGGGCGCGGAAAAGCTGATCAGCGCCATGCGGAAGATCATGAGCCAGTCGACCTCCAACCCGTGCTCGATCAGTCAGTGGGCCAGCGTCGCAGCCCTGAACGGCTCCCATGATTTTCTCGCCGAACGCAACGCGGCGTTCAAATCCCGTCGCGATTTGGTGGTCGCCGCGCTCAACGACGCCGACGGTCTCCAATGTGCAACGCCCGAGGGCGCCTTTTACGTTTACCCCTCTTGCGCCGGCGTGATCGGCAAGCGCGCGCCGAGCGGGGTTGAGATCGTCGACGACCGGACCTTCGCTTCTGAGCTATTAGAGGCGGAGAACGTGGCCGTCGTGTTTGGCGAAGCGTTCGGCCTCTCGCCGGCGTTTCGGGTCTCATACGCCACTTCGACGGAGGCGTTGACGGAAGCGTGCCACCGGATCCAGCGGTTCTGCGCGTCTTTGTCATAGATTGCGCCGATAATTGATCGGCGTGCAATCAATTTGGTTGATGTGAGCGCGATCCCACATTGGCGTCAAGCTGCTGGAAAGGGATCGCCGCCATGCCAATCGAAACAGGACTGACCGAAGATCATCGCACCGCCTCCGCCGCTGCTGT